>CALLLY010000401.1 GCA_938008205.1 uncultured Granulosicoccaceae bacterium | reverse complement strand
GCAGGCTTTCTGATTGGATTCAACGACAAGCTCGAAATTCCATGGGCATCATCGGTGAGAAAACATAACCACCTGGGCGCAAATATGTTGCTCTATCGGACCATTCTTACCGAAGCTATTGCTCGTGGTTTTGAATTTTTCGATTTCGGACGTTCAACCAAAGATGCCAATACATACCGATTCAAAAAGCAGTGGGGGGCGCAAGAGTATCCCCTTTCATGGCACTATTGGACATCGAACAACGAGCTTCCAGAAATAAATCCGGACAACCCCAAATACAAGCTGGTGATAGCTGTATGGAAACGAATTCCAGTAATCATAACCCGCATTATAGGGCCGTTAATAGCACGCAACCTACCTTGACTGCGCGTCTTTTTTTATCCCTCACTAACCCGCTAACCCGGATTAGGAGATCTGGTGAGCGCACCTGCTTCCGACATTAATTTATAATACAGATCGTTGTATTCATCAGCCATACGCTTTGCGGAAAACTTCGAATTGACAAGATCAGCCGCACCACGAGATATCGTATCGGCAAAATCATTGTCCCATAGCAGCTTTTCCCAACACTCAGTTAGCGCATCTTTGTCGCCCAAAGGCGCTAACATGCCAGTCACACCGGATTCTATCAGTTGATCTACTCCGGCAATATCGTAGGCTGCTACCGGTACACCCATTGCCATCGATTCCATCAGACATCTGGGGATACCTTCAAGCGTTGATGTCATCACAAACAAATCGAAGGTCGTCAGGTAGTCCAAAGGATTGTTAACAAAGCCCAGAAATTCAATGCTGGGAGCGCATTTCAGTGTTTTCGCATACGATTCATAATCAGCCCTGGCATCCCCGTCTCCCAACAAAACAAGTTTGGTATCGGGTTTTTCGTCGGCAATACGATCAAACACATCCAGTATGTCTTTAACATTTTTCCTACCGATCATTTGACCGATAAACCCGACGGTACGATTGTCTTTACGAGCCGGATTTTGAGACGGCATTCGATATTCAATGTTGGTTAAATCAACACCGTTTCGAATATATTCGATTTTCTCTTCCGGTACCTTGTAGCGACGTACATCTTCACAAAGCTCAACAGACAATGGCGCAACATAGTCAAAGTATTTGAATGTCCGACAGCCAATCGCAATAAAAAGGCTAAGCTTCCAGTCGTCGTGCTTTTCAAACCCGTGAGGTGTTACGATCGATTTAATGCCGGCCTTTCTGGCCGCCAGAACACCGAGAATATCCGACTTGTATCCGTGGGTATGGATGATATCTATTTGCCGTTCTTTAAGTAACTTTGCCAGTGCACTGACTGCTCTCATATCAAATTTAAATGACATGGGAACTTCATGAACCGGGTGACCAAGTTCTTTAAATTCTTTTGTCAGCTGTAGATCCTGATTCTCCTGCTCTCTGGTCACTACCAGTTCCGAATGAACCGTATTGTTGTCCTGGTTATTTACCAGTGCCAGTATCCACTTCTCTGCGCCATAGAACCCTGTGGAACAGATAAAGTGCATCACTCTAACTTTTTGATCATTATTCATGAGTAGTCTTCATTCGTTCCTGAAAGGTCACACCGGAGAACACACCTTTGACCATGCCGATCGCACGCGCCAAAAAATAAACCAGATAAAAGTATACGAGCACAGGCATTGCTACCGGCACTGCCGATTTTCTTTTCAATCGGATGGCGTAAAGCACTGGCGCCAGCAACGTAAACAACATCAATAGCAATCCCGGAAGCAGTGCGCCAAATAAAATCAGACAAATCGCCAACAAAAAGCTGCCACCTACCACGACCGGCACAACAAAACTCGGCAACTCTGCGAGTTCTATCTTGCGCCCATTAATAGAACCCAGATTCGAGGTTCCACGCCAGATTTCTTTTTTGAACAGAGTTCGATAGTTTTTATCCTCCCCAAGATGCACAAAATGTGAATCATCAGAAAGCACCACACCGCCCGCCAACGCCAGGGTGTTGGTAAAAACCCAGTCCTCACAGGTTTCCAGATGCTCCGGAAACTTGGGGTATCGATTAAACACTGACTTTTCAACAAATAGTGCATTGCCGGGCAATGCATTTACACGCCCTGCGTTGGCCTGACTCATCGAGCTTTTAATCACATCGACATCTGTTTTGTCGACATCAGGATGCTGGACCGCACCACTGAGCAGGCATTCCGGGTTTTCTCTTAATGACCGGGTCATCACGGATACCCAGTCTGGTGCTAATCGAACATCTGCATCGATAAATGCCAGGTACTTGCCTGACGCACGCTCGGCGCCAAAGTTTCGACCGTAGGAAATGGTTTTACCATCTGCAATGGGAATAAACTCGACGTTGCCGCGGTCAAAGGCACTGCCTAACGTCTGTCGCAAAGACTCTGAAGTTGCGCCGGAATCTTTCGAGATTATGATCAGCTCTATTGCACCTTCAACAGCCTGTGCGGAAATTGACTTTACCGTCTCTACCAGCAGAGCATCTCTGCCGTGATGCGGGATGATAAAGCTGACAATGACGTTTTTGCTGTTGTTATCGTCCAAGACGAGTCCTCACCCATTGATACTCACGTTTTGGATTGAAATTCCTGATCACCCGGATTATTCCGGAGATCAATGCCTTAAAAAAATCACTTATCTGATAAAGGCTCTCATTATCCTTCAAACTTTTTGCAGGCAAATCAACTACCCCCTTATGCGGTGGCGACTCTTCAGTCATTAACCCTGATGGGCCATGGTTCTGCAGCAGTAAAGCCTGGATTCTGGCAAAGTACAGCGTGTCCGACTGGCTCAGTGTTTTGATTACATAGTCTCTGAAATACCGGGCCTGTGACAGCAGTGGCTCGCGGCTTGTATTCGCATACAGGTACGCGGCATACAGCACATTTGCCTTACGTATCTCCTGTGCTGCCCAGGTATCATTCGGATACTCAAGCTTTTCTGGCTGTTCAAGATATGGCTGCTCATGCTCCGCCATCCAGCGGGCATAGTGCAACAGCCCATCGCGCGCGTGCTGAAACCCATTATCCAGTTCATTCTGCTCACGTTTGATATCGAGAAACCGTACAACCTCCTGCAGGAAAACTGTGTAGTACCAGGTGTGCTCTATATCCTCCAGATTACGCATTTCAATATCATCTGCGGCGCCGAATGTGCTGCAAACCACGCGCTCTGCATTGGCCAGATAGGCATGATCGCCAGTCAATTCAAAACTGTCTAGCAATGCCCTGATATAGTTTCCAACCCCGCGATCAAACGGATATTGATACCGAAACACCTGCTGCTTGCGCAGCGATGCAATCAGTTTTTTTACATCTTTAGATAAAACTGTTTTACAGAATTCGACAAGCGTTCCGGTACCATCGTAATAGTTGGATATCCATTCGGTCATACCAATGACCGCCTGCCGTGCATCATGATTTCCAGTGAGAAAGTAACAGACTTTTAAACCACTGGTATAGCAATGCTCCGGTCCTGGCCCGCCACCTCTGGGGCCCGTCCAATCATCTGCATAGTGATCTTTGGAATAGGTTCGATGGCTGGCCGTTGAGGCCTTCTGGTAATGATCGGTGTGCCAGAATAGTCCATGGTTATACTCAGCTCGATCTTCATCGGTGTGATAGATATCTATGTCCACCACATGGCGCGCAAGCTCATCCATTAACTGGAACCACCGTGAATCACCGGTTAATAAATACTGTCGGGCAAACCCGTAAACACAATCGTATTGATTGTTGTAATGGGAGATAAAGTAACCATCACCATCGTGATACAAGGTTTCATGATCGGCAACCACGTCACCGAAATTCCGCCAGCCAAATTCATCCTGTATTTCTCGCTTGGCCAGAAAACCCCGCTGCGAATCGAACGACTGCTGCAGTAATTCCTCGTACGGTTTATGAGCGGCACCCACCGGGGTTCCCAGAACCTGTGCGTTTTCATAAGCCCCGGACTCGACCACCAGCCTGCTGGACTGGACGCCGGCCACGGAACTTTTCAACGCATCGAGATCACTGGCCAGCGAGATTTCAAAGGTGTGCTGCTTACGCTCCCCACCCTGAATTTCATGGCAGTCATCGGTGATTGATGGGAAAATTCCGAAATTAATCGATGATTTTTCAATCGCGATTCTTTTCGGAAAATTCTGCCAGAACTCGCGCGGAACGATCGACAGTTTTGTCTGGCCAGAGTCGCCTATTATGAGTACCGGTGTTGCTCTTGCACCCGTTTGTGGTTCACCCGCAGACGTTTGAATCTGATAACCACAAAATTCATTACTGCATTGATTATGTCGATTAACATGCGCAGGACTTTGCCAATTTTCACCACCGCTGGAAGCCTGATAAAGACTCATCGTCGAGTCCGACATCCATTCTTTATCTGGCTCGGCTTGCAACAACACGTCCTTTGCATCTGCGCAAGAGAGCATTAGCTCAAACTGATCTATAAACACAGAGCCAGGATCACCCAGATCCCAGATACCCTCGTGGTGCTGTGCCCGCCCGGGGTTATGCAACCCCACGGTGAGGGAAAGATTTTGATCTGCTGATATCTGATAGCTGAGCTTTAGATTCAATCGCTTATTGTCTGCGACGCTGGCAACACCGCTGACGATTACCAGTGCCGTCAGGTCATCATGAGATTCCAGCACCGCAGATTCGAACTCACATTTAACAGGCGTACCACCCTCACCCGCGATTTTCAGCTCCCAGCTGCCAATGGGTTGCGAGTCTCCTGCCCGAATCACAGGAAAGATTGAATCCGGTGGAAATTGGCAAGTCAGGTCGCCGACCGTCACCGACAGCCCGCTATCTTCGGACACAACAACAGGAGTCCGCAACTCCTGACTGGGCCCTGCTCCCACTTGTAATGTGAAAGCACTGGAAGTGTGATCAGGTATAAACTTGATCATGCACCATCGGATACTGCCATCACCCCAACGGGAGGTAACAGTAACTACACTTGGCAGGCATACCTCCTGCACATTACAGATGCAAAGCTCAGACGAATCAGTGACTGCCCCGACGGGCAAGGGAACACCCACGGACAGTACGCGTTGAGCGGATGGAGGTAATGATGGCGCAACCTGCAAGCGGATTGGCTTAAATTTCTCGTTGCTCACGCTACGCTAACTTGTGGTTTTTACGGATAATAATCACTATCGATGCCAGTTCGATGAAGGGTTTCTGCCAGACATGCTTTCGTAGACCTACACGCCCTGTACGGTTATCGGCAGCAAGTCTGCAACTCTCGACTATCAGCTGCAAGCAGCCTTTGAAAACAACTAAAAAGAATCAGAAAAAATCTTGCAACAGCTCCCACCAAGGCGACCCTCCAAACTCGCAGCAGTCGCCCCACTAATCCTGGTGACTGCGCTGGCCGCCATTGGCATGCTGTTTTTCAAACTGCCAGAGCGAGGCCTGATCTGGTCAGAGCTCCAGAACTCCGGTCATTTTGTGGTGTTTCTGTGTCTCGCTTTGCTGTACACCGGGCTGGCAACCAAAGTATTTCCCGACAGAAAAATCAGCATAATAATCTGGACAATAGTCATACTCAGTGGAGTGGGTCTGGCCATCGAGCTGGTGCAGCTTACACAGGACGGTAGAAACCCGTCTACAGCAGACGTTTTCCGAAATCTCTCCGGAACAGTCTGTGGCATTCTTCTGTACCTTGCTTTTACCAGTAAAGGCTTGCTATTCAGCCTGTTAACAGGCCTCGCCGTTTTAATATGCGCAGCCGCAGTTAATAAAACATCGTTAACACTGCTGGGTTATCAATTGCTGAAATCCGGCCACCCGTATATCGTCAATTTCAACGACCGCTTTGTCGAATCAAACCTGTCAGTTGTCGGGGGCGCAGATATTGCTGTCGTTAATCGAATAACAGAGAGTCAGGCTTTGGAGAAAGCTCTGCGAGTAAATTTCAGCTCACAGAAATATAGCGGTATCAGGTTTCATGAAACCGGTACACCATGGTCTATCGCCGAAACGCTTGTGCTTGAGATCGACAATCCCGCAGAACTTTCGCAACACATACATATTCGAATACACGACATACATCACAACAATACTTACGGAGACAGATTCAATACGACCTACAGTTTATCACCAGGAAAAAATACCGTTCCGATACCGATCGGTGCGGTGATCAACCTTGGCGATGCCGACAACGGGCGTAAAATGGATTTGGAAAATATCAGTGAAATTCAGGTGTTCTCATCGCGCGAAATACCGCAGGAAATTCTGATTACCTCAGTTTATAAAACACAGTAAAGACTATTGAACAACACCACAACAATCAGGCCAGCCCCCGCTGAGGGCAAACACAGGGCAAACCAAGCATGAGCATTGCAGCGGTTATCTATGTGGCGTTCACTTGCGTGGTCAGCTTGTTTGCTCCATGGCTTGGGGTGATCTTCTACTATATGTTCAGTGTGGGTCAGATGCAGTCCATGTGGCCCCACCACTTTGGCACCGAAAGCCGTGTTGCGCTAATGCTGACCGCAGCAACCTTTATTGGACTTTGTGGCGCTACTGCCGTCAGAGCAGTGAACTATCGGGTCCTCATGTACCCACACACATTCGCGATTATACTCTTTGCTGTCTGGATGAATCTGTCCATTCCTTACAGCTCCTACCTTGTTCACGTCAATACCCTGCCGGGCGAGCTAACACCGAAGGATATTATTGAAATCTTCAATAAAATAATCGTGTTCTATTTGATTGCTTCCCTGCTGATAGACACTCGCAAAAAGCTCCTGTGGCTTATTTACGCATTCGCAGCCATGCTCGTGTACTACTCATACTGGGCTAATGCCATGTACTTCACTGGACAATTCTGGCTGTTCGGCATTAACGGGCGGTTGGGAGGAATGCCCAGCAGCGTATATCTCGATGAAAACTATCTGGCAATGCTCTACGTATTTGCCACTCCTGTGCTTTATTACATTGGCATATCATTTAAGAACTTTTATCTGAGATACGGCATCTGGATGATCATACCGCTCACGTGGCATGCACTCTTCCTCACTGGTTCACGCGGTGGCTTGGTCGCATTGGCAGCCGTAATTGTCTACATTTTCTTCCGCAGTTTCCACAAACCTGCTTCCATCGGAATAGTCATCGCGCTAGTCGTAGCTGTTGTTTATCAAAGCGGCGTACTCCTGAATCGAGTTGATGAAACCATTGAAACCGCAAGTCAACTCGAAGACGACGTAGCTTCCGAAGAAGAAGCCCTTGATCCACGCCTTGTCTCGTGGATGGTTGGACTAAAAATTATTCGTGACTATCCCGGATTTGGAGTAGGTGTTGGAAACTTCACCGTCGCATTTCCTGACTACAGTAATACGAAAAGACACGTTGCTCACAACACTTTTATTCAGCTCTCTGCAGAGTGCGGACTTCTGGTGGGTCTGATCTATCTCTGGTGGTTTGCCATGAGATTCAGAAACATATTTAAAAAACCTCCACCAGATACCAAATTTGCTGCGGGACTACACCGCGATTATCTCGAAGATCTGTTAAACAGCCTTTATATCGGTTTGTTCGTCGTTGCGTTTTTTCTGGACCTGATGATTTTTGAAATCATGTACCTGATATTTTTGATGTCATTCAGTAAGTACGCTATCGACTACAAAGTACCGGATAAATACCGT
>CALLLY010000400.1 GCA_938008205.1 uncultured Granulosicoccaceae bacterium | reverse complement strand
TGCGCAAACTAGATGGCGATCTCAGACTGAGTGATAAGTTTTTGACACACTTAGCCGCCTAACGTTTGCCTCTATCGGAATGTTGTAGTGCTTATCAATACTAAAAAAATAATTGTAAAGTCAATTTTGATTTTTGGAATGGTTGTCGGGCTCGGTGCGTGCGAAAGCGGAAGTTCCCCAGTGGATGAGACTGCACCGGTAGATGATCGTGAGATCAATTCATCCCAGACGACAACGACTCCGGATACTTCGCAGGGAAGTGCACCGCCAGTTGTCGCTACCGGACCAGCATCGATTACTGATCTGGTTTTAATCACCGGACAGTCTAATGCGCTCGGATCACAAACCGCTTACGATGAAGTGCTGGACCAGCCGGTAGACGGGTTCTATGCGTACACCGATCAGGGCTGGCAGCAGGCAAGTTTACGCCAGGTGTGGGATTTGGGTTGGCATCCGTTCAAAGGACTGGGTGATGATCCACACAACAATTTTGGTTTTCACTTTGGCAAGCAGATTATTGCAAACAGCGATCGTAAGGTAGGTATCGTGCTTGTTACCGCGCCGGGCGAAGGAATCAACCATTGGGATACCGATAACTATTTTTTCAATAAAATTCGCAACAAAGCACTTGCAGCACTGAATGAACTGCCGCACAAAACATCTTTTGACGGCATTCTTTGGCACCAGGGAGAAACCGACTGGGCCAAAACCGGTTCGCTGGACCCGGAGCTGTCAGAGTGGGAGCTCGACCCCAACTACTACAGCAACAAGCTCTGGCAGGTGGTAGATAACTTCCGCAATGAAACCTGGTTTGATCACGGTAAGCCATTTATTTGCGGTGAAACGGCGCAGTCGCCTATCAATGCACGATTGATGGCTTTGAATAGAAACTCCGATATCTGGACCGGTTGTGTTGAAGGAGAAGGCCTCGATACCTGGGATGAAGCCGAAGTCCACTTCACTGCAGAAAGTCTGAGAATACTTGGTGCAAATTACGCAGAACGTTACTTATCGATGACTGGCCAGAGATAGTAGGCGACTAACTGTAGTTACCAGTGCGGCACTGCGCTTGTGAGTGCCCGAATTTGTTGAACAAAAACGTGTTGTGAGTTGAGGGATCGAGTGTTTGTAACCCGGGGTAGATGGGCAGGTGGTGTGCTTGTGCTGTATACTCCGTCAACGTTGGCTTACCGTCCTTAAAGGATGGTTCGGGTAAAGCATGACACGAGAAACACTCAGTAAAGCGCAAATCACTGGTAACTGGCTGCCACGCTATACCGGAATGCCGCTAGACAAATTTGGTGAGTATATATTGCTCACTAACTTTTCAGACTATGTCACCAATTTTGCCGAGCAATTCGGCTGTGATGTTTACGGTGAAGGCAAGCCCATGCAGGCTGCAACCAACAGTCAGGGTATTTCAATCATCAACTTTGGCATTGGCTCCGCCAACGCGGCTACGGTGATGGACCTGCTGTCGGCAATCGCGCCAAAAGCGGTATTGTTTCTGGGCAAGTGTGGTGGCTTAAAAACCTCGACTGAAATAGGTAACTTTATATTACCGATTGCCGCAATTCGTGGTGAGGGAACCAGTGATGATTATCTTCATCCGAAAGTACCGGCGCTGCCTTCATTTAAATTACACAAGTTTGTATCAGATAAAGTTGCCGACAGAGGTTATGAATACCGCACTGGCGTGATTTATACCTGTAACCGCAGAGTATGGGAACACGATCAGTCATTCCATGACAAGCTGCACCAGATGACGTGTATCGGTATTGATATGGAAACCGCTACCATTTTTATTGTCGGCCATGCGAATCAGATCGCACGTGGTGCGTTGTTGTTGGTTTCAGATGTGCCAATTACCCCTGACGGTGTAAAAATGGCTGATGTTGATCAGAAAACAACGAATGACTGGTCGCACATACACTTAGGTATAGGTGTTGAGGCGATGGCAGACATCGGCAGCAAAGGCGAACAGATAAAACATTTTAGATACTGAACAAACGGTGGTGTCCGGTCTGTTCTCTACACTATCTGAGACGTGTAAGGAGCTTGTTCAGGGTAATCTACTGCGGTCACGATATTTTGGCTAGCTATTACGATCCCTGTCGTTAAAGAAGAATGACTATTCGCCTCTATCGATCGAAATATCTGACCTGAAATCTCACAACCTCGCTACGACCCTGGTTCTCGGACAAGCTCCTGTCGAGCTATATAGTTAGCACCGTTGAACCCGTGGTCTTTCTGCCTTCCAGGTCCTCGTGTGCTTGTCGGGCATTTTTAAGCGGGTAGGTCTGGTCTACGGCAATGTTGACTGCACCGGAACCCACAACGTCAATTAACTCTTTCGCACTCGCCTGCAAGTCCTCTGGTTTTGCAGTGTAGGTCATGAGTGTGGGGCGGGTAAAAAACAAAGATCCTTTTGCCGCAAGGGTAGCCGGGCTTACGCTCTCGACAGGCCCTGACGCACTGCCAAAGCTGACAAATGTACCCAGAGGCGACAGGCAATCCAGAGATGCTTCATAGGTGTCCTTGCCAACTGAGTCGTAAACCACTGGTACACCTGCGCCGTTGGTAATTTCCGCCACGCGCTCAACAAGGTTTTCTTCGCGGTACAAAATTGTGTGGTGGCAACCGTTTTTCCGGGCCAGTTCTGCTTTTTCCTGTGATCCGACGGTACCGATAATGGTAACGCCCAGATGATTCAGCCATTGGCAGGCGATTGCACCCACACCACCTGCGGCCGCGTGGAATAGCACCGTGTCACCAGCGTTAACTCGATAGGTGCTGCGAATCAGGTACTGCACTGTCATTCCCTGCAGCATCATGGCAGCGCCAGTCTCAAAAGATATATTTTCCGGCAGCTTGACCAGTCGGTGCGCGGGGATGATACGTTCATCGCAATAAGCGCCGATGGGAACTCCGGCATAGGCTACTCTGTCGCCTTTTTTAAAGCCTGACACATCCGGGCCCGTTTCAGCGATGACCCCGGCGGCCTCAAGCCCGATTACAAAAGGTTTGTCGGCAATCGGGTACAGTCCGGTACGGTGATACACATCAATAAAATTTAGACCGACCGCATGTTGTTCCAGTCTGACTTCGCCGCTGCCAGGTTGACCGGGTTCGTAACTTTCATATTGAAGTACTTCCGGACCACCCGGGGTGTGAACTCTTATAGCATTAGCCATGTCAAACCGTTCTCATGTCAGGAGTTATTTGCAATGCTCAGAATACTATCATTGTTTTTCACCAGCGCCATGATCCCGGGGCTGCTTAGCGCCGCACCGATGGTGGAACTGTTTACATCGCAGGGTTGTTACAGCTGTCCACCAGCTGATGAGCATCTGGCCGAGCTGATCGATAAAAACCCCGAGGTAGTGGCGCTTGAATTCCATGTCGATTACTGGGACGATCTGAATTATGGCGCGGCCGGGGTATGGAAGGATCCGTTTTCTGACGCTGCCTATACCAAGCGGCAACGCCAGTACAATCAGCAGGAGCTCAAAGGCAAGCGCGGTGTTTATACGCCACAGATGGTAGTTAATGGTGTGACCGCACAGGTCGGAACGCGTCGCAGTGCGGTGAAGAAAGCGTTGAATGTACTACCTCCGCCTTTGGCACTGAGTGCACAAGCAGAAGGTTCCACTGTCACTGTCAGTATCAGTGGAAATCATGAAGCCAAAGCACTGGTATGGCTTGCCGTGTTTGATATCAAGCAAAGCACTGAGGTGCTAAGAGGTGAAAACCACGGAAAGCAAATGATCAATCATCATGTGGTTCGGGAACTCACTCCAATTGCAGACTGGCGCAATGGTGGTGGTACGACCAGTGTCGAAGTGGCAGCACTTGAAAACAGTAATGTCGGTTGCGCGATTTTTGTGCAGGAGCGAGACGTTGGAAGAATTCTGGCGGCCGATTACTGTAGCCGGTAAGCACGCGCTTTGATTGAATCCTGTGCGAAGGGCCAGATGGCTGTCCGACAATAGATGATCAACAGCGGCCACAGGCTGTCGACGAGCTATTGCGATTAATTTCGTTTAAGTAGCTACTCGCAATCCTTTGTCTGTCGCCTCATGAATCATCCTGGATAAGAGAGTCGATATGATCTCTCAATGCCATCCACTTTACTGTCATAGAAACACCAGCCGAATGAAAACGGTGCATCATAAATGGTTTGGGGGTGGTTACCGGAAAAGCGCATTTATCTTTGGCGTAGATACTTTCGGCCAGCGCTTTACCCATCATTGTGCCCATGCCGATACCTCGACCGTTATAGCCCATACCGGCTGTTAAACCCGGGGCAACGTTGTGCAGGAATGGCAGTGTGCTTTTCGTCATTGCCACTCTGCCTCCCCAATGATAATCCCATTTAACTGTCGCAAGCTGTGGAAACACATCAATGGCGCGTTGTTTCACATCATTAAAATCTTCTATGCAGAATTCGTCACGCATCGGGCCATGGTCGCCGACGCACAACCGTCCAGCGCGATCATAGCGAAAATATAGAATGAGTCTTCTTTTATCGACGAATGTTATCTGATTGGGCAGAATACTGTTGCGCAGTGAATCACTAAGCGGCTCGGTCGCAGCCAGTACACTTCGAACCGGTACCACCTTTTTGCTTAAACCCGGCACAACATTATCGGTATATCCGTTGGTACACACCAGTACCTGATTGCAGCTGATGCTGCCACCATTGGTTGTTATCACCCATTGATTATCTTTGCGATTATCAATGCCGGTGACTTTGGAGTGGGTGAAGATTTTCGCCCCCTTTGTCATTGCCACACGTGCAAGCTCGCGCGTGTACGACAAAGGATGAAGTGAGCCTGCGTTGTGACAACTCAGGCCGCCAATGTACTTGCTGGTGCCAGTCCTCGTTGAGAGTGTCTCTGCGTCGAGTTCTTCAAGGTCGCAGCCATGTTCCCTGTATTCGGCTGCCATCGTTAACTGAGATTTTAATTGTCGGTTATCAACCGCACCCTGTACCCAACCGTTTTGGACCGGATCGCAATCCAGCTGATATCTTTTAATTCGTTCAAATACCGTATCCGGTGTTTTTATGACCAGGTCGATCAGTCTGGTTCCGGTTTGCTGGCCAAATTTTTCCAGCAGTGCTTTTGGGCCAAGGTTTAATCCGAGATTGACTTGACCACCACTTCGTCCGGAGGCACCGAATCCGAGTCCGTTTGCTTCAACAACGGCAACACTGAATTGCTTGTCTGCCAGGTCTACCGCGGCATTAAGTCCAGTCAGGCCACCACCAATAACAGCGACATCACAATCGATGTGATCGGTCAGTTCGCTGGTTGGCGGCGCGGCCACGGCGGTGGTCATCCACAGTGCGTCACGCGAGCCGTCTATCGGGAATTGTTCGGACATGTAAACCGCACTAATGTTGATTGATTGAAAACATCAGGAAATAACCAAGTTACCAAATTATTTTTTACACTGTTCAGCTTATTGTCAGTAGATGAAGGTACGCTGAGTGCTCACAACTCCCGACCTTGAGTTCTTTGTCGGACGTGACATACGATCCTTTTGCCTGATGGCGACATCAGTCTCACGGCAAATGACGAATTGACTGCTTTGTGTCGCGGATTTGAAGCTGGTGCTTTGAAAACTCGACCCAAGGCGCGATAATGGGGCACTTTGCCAACGGCCAAGTCAGCGAAGACGGTATTCTGCGCTGCAAAATTTTACTGGAGCCTATCGAACTATGAAAACAGTTTTAAAAACACTCACCGCTACCGCCATCGCTGCTGGTCTTGCACTGCCTGTGCAGGCTGCCGACGAAGTCAACGTAGCGTTCTTTCTGGAGTGGGCTACTCCTAACATGATCGCCAAAGCCGAAGGTTCCTACGACGACGCCATGGGCGTCAAAGTCAACTGGACTAACTTCGATGCTGGTACTCAAATGACTGAAGCCATGCTCGCCGGTGATATCGACATCTCTTACAGCCAGGGTCTCGCGCCCTTCATCACTGCGGTCAACGCGAACGCGCCGATCAAAACTATTGCAGTTGCTGTGACTTACCCGTCTAATCCTTGCATTGTTGCAAACGGTTCCGGCATCACTGCTGACAACGCTTCAGAGCTTGAAGGCAAGTCAGTAGCTGTACCTCTGGCAACTATGGCTGACTACAGCTTCCGCATGCAGATGCGTGAGTTGGGTGTCGACCTTGAGCAAATGACTGTGGTTGATCAGGTTCCTGCGGATGCAGTGGTTTCACTGGCTGACGGTAGTGTCGACATGGCCTGCATCTTCGGCGGTGACAGCATCAAGAATGCAATGGAAAGCGGTACACAGCTTATGTCTAACGAAGCGATGGCAGAAGCCGGCATCGTTGCTTTCGACGTAGTCTCTGTTACTGAAAAGTTTGCACAGGAAAATCCAGAGCTGGTACAGGGCTTTATGGACGTTACTGACGAAATCAACAAGGCTTTCGCCAAAGATCAGTCTAAAATCGAGCTGATTGAGAAAGAGTCTGGTATGGATAAAGAAACCACGATGAATCAGATGGCTGACATGGTCTTCCCGACTAAGGAACAGCAAATGGGTGAGTTCTTTAACGACGGTGGTCTTGCAGCGACTGCATTCAGTATTGTCGGTGGTGCTTTCGCAACTGACGACAACCCGGCACGTGAAGACTACAGTGCTGTGATCGATACTTCATTCCTGAAGTAAGTTAACGCAAGTAGTCATTGGTGGTAAAAAAGGCGGGCTTAACAGCCCGCCTTTTTATTGGGTTTATCAGAAATAAACAACAAACAAGATTAAGCGGACATTCTCCACATGTGCCGTCGCGGGCCTTGTACCTTGAACCAGACGGTTCAGGTGGGAGTCACTACTGCCGAATCAGGCTTTCCGCCGTAGCGGATATGCACAACAACGACAAGTAGCTATCTCCCGGGGTTTCGAATTAGGCTCAAGGGAATAACGGGCCTG
>CALLLY010000399.1 GCA_938008205.1 uncultured Granulosicoccaceae bacterium | reverse complement strand
AGCGGTGGCGAAAGGCCTGCTGCATCATCAGCGGTTAATGGTAATTACGAATAACATCAACGTTGCCTCTCTGTTGCGGCCATACAGCCAGAATCAGGTCATTATTGCCTCGGGCGAGGTGCGTTCCAGTGATGGTGGTATCGTTGGTGAAGCGGCCGTCGATTTTATAAATCAGTTCAAAGTCGACTTTGCCGTCATCGGATCATCCGCTATCGATACCGATGGTGCATTACTGGATTTCGATTATCGCGAGGTAAAAGTCTCACAGGCCATTATTGCCAATGCCCGGCATGTCATTCTTGCCGCAGACTCCACCAAACATGAGCGCACAGCACCGGTACGCATTGGGCATATTTCTCAGATCCATTCGTTTGTCACCGACAGTTGTCCAAACCGGGAATTTCAGCAACTGTTGAAGAGTTTCGATATTCGAACAATCGAAACTGAGCGCACTAAGGCAGGCTGATACCGCAGTTGTTTTTCCATTGACTTTCGTTTTTCTTGTTATTACTGTTGGAAAGGAAACAGCAACGGCACTGACCATGCTGTGCGAACCATCTAGAGGCGACATTGAAACCTGTTACCAGCTTCACCGCAGTGGTGAGAACAGCCAGGCACACTGCTGTGGCGATGCGATGGGCGATCCAATGCTTGAGTTGACCAATGTCGCTAAGCGGGTCGGTCGTGAAGACCACATGGCTGATATATCGCTGCAGTTTCCGCGTGGTTCGCTAAACGTATTGCTCGGTCCAACGCTTGCGGGCAAGACTACCTTGATGCGTTTAATGGCAGGGTTGGATAAGCCCACCAGTGGTGACATTACCCTCGACGGCAAAAGTGTGGCGGGTGTTTCGGTACGTGATCGCAACGTGGCGATGGTGTATCAGCAGTTTATTAACTACCCGGGCCTTACTGTATACGAAAACATAGCCTCACCAATGCGGCTGGCCAAAGTACCGGCGGCCGAACTGGACAGAAAGGTACGTGAAGCTGCGGATTTGCTTAAGCTCGCACCCTACCTGGATCGCACCCCATTAAATCTGTCTGGCGGGCAGCAACAGCGCACCGCCATTGCGCGCGCATTGGTAAAGGGTGCCGAGCTGGTTCTGCTGGACGAGCCGCTGGCCAATCTTGATTATAAGTTGCGTGAAGAACTGCGTGTGGAGCTGCCAAGAATATTTGCCGAGACCGGGGCTATCTTTGTTTACGCGACTACCGAACCACAGGAAGCCTTGCTGCTTGGTGGTCGCACAGTCACACTGCACGAAGGGCGGGTAACTCAGTTCGACGATACCATAGAGGTGTACAGTCGACCGTGTGATCTGCGAACAGCACAAACGTTCTCCGACCCGCCGTTTAACACTGCAGCTATAACACTGCAGGCAAACACCGTTAAGTTGAACGATGTTTCCTTTGGTCAAGTCAGTGCAACGCTCTCGGCGTTAACAGATGGCAGCTACACCGCAGCTGTCAGACCCCATCATCTTTCTTTGCAGCGAAGTGACACGCACTCTATTGAACTGGATGCGGTTGTCGGCACCAGTGAAATCACCGGCTCTGAAACTTTTATTCATGTTGATGTCGCGGGTTATCGGTGGGTTGTGCTGACGCATGGAGTGCATCGCGTTGAACCTGGCCAGTCGCTGTCGATCTTTTTAAATCCAGATACTTTGTATCTTTTCGATGCGACAGATGCGCTGGCACGTGTGCCGTCTTTCGCAACGGATGGGAGATAGACAATTGGCACAGATTAAACTTGATCAGCTTGCCCACTCCTACTACCCGAATCCGAAAACTGCAGAAGATTTTGCGTTAAAGGAAATGGACTACTTATGGGATGATGGTGGTGCTTACGCGCTGTTGGGCCCTTCCGGCTGTGGCAAGACAACTCTCCTTAATATTATCTCCGGCTTACTAGTACCGTCACGCGGCCGCATATTGTTCGACGGTGAAGACATCACCACAAAATCTCCTGAAGAGCGCAACATTGCCCAGGTGTTTCAGTTTCCGGTGATCTACGACACTATGACCGTGGCGCAGAATCTCGAGTTTCCGCTCGCCAACCGGGGAGTCGATCGCGGTGAAATAAAGAAGCGTGTAGATGAAATGCTCGACACGCTTGACCTTGGAGCAAAAGCCAATCGTCGCGCACGAGGGCTGACTGCTGATGAAAAGCAGAAAATATCACTAGGCAGAGGGTTGGTGCGCTACGACGTTAATGCCATTTTATTTGACGAGCCACTAACCGTGATCGATCCACATATGAAGTGGCAGTTGCGTACCAAGCTCAAAGAGCTGCACCAGCGCTTTGAACACACCATGATCTATGTAACGCACGATCAAACCGAAGCACTGACCTTTGCCGATAAGGTTGTCGTGATGTACGAAGGTGAAGTGGTGCAGATAGGCACGCCGGAAGAGTTGTTTGAGCGTCCCGATCATACGTTTGTCGGATACTTTATAGGCTCACCCGGTATGAATATTCTGCCTTGTGAAGTCGATGGTCACACCGCAGTAGTCGCAGGTCATGCGATAGCGCTTGACGCTGAATACCACGCTTCTGCAGGTGCTCGACTGGAGTTGGGTATTCGACCGGAGTTTGTGCGCTTTACCTCGGATACGCAGATCGGAATCCCGGTATCGATAGAATCAGTCGATGATGTGGGGCGTCACCGAATTGCCAAAGTGTTGCTGGGCGGACATGCCATGAATGTGATTGTGCCGGAAGGTCAACTGATCGCATCTACTGATCACCGTGTTGCTCTGGATCCGCAACGCTGTGCTATCTACGCAAACGATCATCGAATTGACGCAGCTGACATTAAACAGGGGTTGCGCCATGATTACTAAAACTGTCAACCAGAAAGCCTGGTTTCTTGTATTACCGGTATTGCTTATTGTTGCGTTAAACGCGGTCATTCCACTAATGACGGTAGTGAACTATTCGGTGCAGGATACTTTCAGCCCCGGCGTGTTCTTCTTTGAAGGCACTAAGTGGTACAAGGAAGTGCTATCTTCACCGCGATTTCACGGCGCACTTGGACGGCAATTTTTATACACCGCGATTATTTTGGCAATAGAGATACCGCTGGGTGTTCTGGTGGCGCTGGCAATGCCGCGCAAAGGTCCATGGGTGTCGGCGTGTTTGGTATTAATGGCTTTGCCGTTGCTCATTCCATGGAATGTGGTTGGAGCTATGTGGAATATTTTTGCGCTGCCGGATATCGGGCTGCTCGGTTATGGACTGAACTGGCTGGGGTTTGATTACAACTACACCCAGCAACCCGTCTCGGCATGGATGACAGTGATCTTAATGGATGTGTGGCACTGGACGTCTCTGGTGGTGTTGTTGGCCTACGCAGGGTTATCCTCCATTCCTGATGCGTACTATCAGGCGGCAAAAATTGATGGTGCCAGTGCTTTTGCCGTGTTTCGCTACATCCAGTTGCCAAAGATGAAGCGGGTACTGATTATTGCGTTGCTGTTGCGGTTTATGGATTCTTTTATGGTCTATACCGAACCGTTCGTGTTAACCGGTGGCGGTCCGGGTAACTCGACAACGTTCCTGTCGATCGATCTGGTTAAGGCAGCGATTGGTGAATTCAATCTTGGTATCGCGGCTGCGATGAGTATTCTTTACTTTTTGATGACGCTACTCGTGTGCTGGGTTTTCTATACCGCGATGATGCGGGGAGAGGAATCATGAGAGGGGCAAAAATAGCGGTTGTTTTTGTTTATATCCTCTTTCTAATGCTGCCTATTTACTGGCTGCTTAATATGAGCTTTAAAACCACCAATGAAATACTCGGTGGTTTCAGCTGGTACCCGCAGGAATTCACCCTCGAAAGCTACAAAACCATTTTTACTGACTCTACCTGGTACAACGGTTACCTGAACTCGCTTAGCTATGTATTGATGAATACCGTCATCTCGGTGTCTCTGGCACTACCGGCGGCCTATGCGTTTTCGCGTTACCGGTTTCTTGGTGACAAACATTTATTCTTTTGGTTATTGTCTAATCGTATGGCGCCACCGGCTGTCTTTGTATTGCCTTTTGTAGAGCTGTACTCGGCGTTAAATCTGTTCGACACACCGTTGGCAGTGGCGCTGGCGCACTGCCTTTTTAATGTGCCTTTGGCGGTATGGATTCTAGAAGGGTTTATGTCCGGTGTACCGCGTGAGGTTGATGAAACCGCGTACATCGACGGCTATTCGTTTCCACGATTTTTTATCAAGATATTCATGCCGCTCATTGCCGCTGGCATTGGCGTCACCGCATTCTTTTGCTTTATGTTCAGCTGGGTGGAAATGTTACTGGCCAAGAATCTCACCTCAGTGGCTGCCAAACCGATTGTTGCTGTGATGACTCGTACAGCGTCCACCGCCGGTTATGAACTCGGTTTGCTGGCCGCAGCCGGTGCGTTAACGCTGATTCCCGGGGTTGTTGTGATCTGGTTTGTGCGTAAACATATCGCCAAGGGTTTTGCCCTTGGCAGGGTATAGAGAGGGCGACTCATGAAACCTTTAGCGTGGATGGCCTGGACCTGGCCCACCGGTGCGTTTTTTATCTTTATCGCGGTATGTCTGATCACCATGTTCGTGTGGGAAATGGTAAAGCCGGGAGGAGATCCGAGAGTTGGTGTGCTGGGACTCGATACCACTCGTGGTGACCGATTATTTATATCGCTGCTGGGTAGCGCTTATATACATGTCGCCTGGTTAGGGTTGACCGATCTGCCATTGTGGTGGGGGTCGGTGGTTTGTGGGTTTTTTGCACTGGCCGTGTTCCGGTGGGTGTAGGAAAGTATCCGTGTTTTGCACGGTTTTTAATCGCATCATCGTATTGCTTGGCTATGATGATTCCGTGATCTGCGATCGATACAAGCACAATATAAACGGGAGAGGAAACGCTCTATGAAACGACAATTGTTAGCCACCTTTGTGACGGCTGCGCTCACCACCTCAACGGGTCAGGTGTTTGCAGATATGGCCGCCGCAGAAAAGTGGGTCAATGATGAATTTCAACCGGCTGCCATCAGTAAAGATGAGCAAATGGCTGAAATGGAGTGGTTTAT
>CALLLY010000398.1 GCA_938008205.1 uncultured Granulosicoccaceae bacterium | reverse complement strand
ATCGATACGCTACGGCGAGTGATGAGCCAGATCGAAAGTAATAGTGAGGCTTAAGTGTGCAGACTATGTTATTCAGTAGAACAAAAGCGAACCCTCAATCGAGGGTTCGCAGCGACATAATTTGCTGGACTAGTTCACTTCCAGCGTACACTCGACATACGCCAGTCCGTCCTGACTCCAGTAGCGCCATTGGTTGTTACTCAGGCGTTCTGCGTAGCCAGGATAGTCATTGGCATACCAGTCAGGATTGCTGATATCACCGTTTGCTATGCTCCAGCCACTTTCCTGTTCAGCGTCTATCAGATAGTCGCCTCCAGGCTGGAATCTAAACTCATGGATATCGGCAAAGTGACTTGGTGTCACATAAGCAACCGGTGCATCACCACTGTACTGTGTAGTTATCCGACCGCAGTTGATTACCTGATCAGTCACTTTTTCTTCAGTGAGCTGTAGCTTTTGCAAGGTGATATCACCCAATAGCCAGCTTTGTGGTCCATTCAGCGTGCCACCGGTAAAAACGTTGCTGTCGATGTAATCGTTAGCAAGGCCGGAGTTGTTCCCACCTGAACGAGTAATGCGATAGGAAGAGCGCTGTCCGAACAGAGCGAGGTAGTAGGTGCCAGAGTCGTCAGCATCGACAACAATGCTGCTGGTCTCACGTGCTACGCGGGGCGCACTGTGTGTATTCCAGTTAGAATCAAGCAATACATACCGCGTTGCCGGATTATTGTTGCTCTGGGTATCAGTATAGTCAAAAGACAATGAAGCACTTTCACCAGCGCCCAGTTGCATTGCGTATATATCTACATTGTCAAGACACAACGACGAACTAATTTGCCCACCGGGAGGAATGGGGTAGGCCGTTTGCACGGTATTGTTGTCTTCAAAGCCGTCTTCAGCGCAAGCCATTGAGCTTTGTACCTGAACCTGAAACGCATCAGTTGCGTTGTTGCTGAAGTCAGTTTCCTGAACATAACGATAAGCATCGCCGTGGCTGTGATCAGCTGGAACAGTATCAAAGGCATATTGCCAGTTCGGGTTGACGATCAGCCGAGCGTTATAAGTACCGGACGGTAAATCAATGGGCGCACTGCGGGCAGTGAATGCGGCGTTTGAAGATCCTGCATTGTCGGTTCGGATATCGAATAACGCTGTGCGATATGAGTTACCGAAATTTCCGCTGGCCGACAGTTCGAGTGCAACCGAAAGACTGTCTGCAGGCACTGCACTGCTGCCAAGGTTGGCGACGCTAAAGCCGAAGTCGCCAGTGCCGTCCGATCCTAACGAAGCAGGTGCAGTGACCTGGCCAATGACCAGATCATAAGCTGCTGAAACACCGGGTGTACCGGCCAGTGAAATGGAGGCCGCATCGCTTTGCGCTTGTGCATCGTTGGCAAAGTTTGCCTGCGCAGTTGCTGGTGCAGACGTTCCAGAGTCATCACCAGAGCCACCGCAAGCGGAAAGCAGGGCGACGGCGATGACAGATGCCAGAGTATTGAGCTTAGTATTCATTTTATTTCCACCTATCATCATTAGTAATTTCTATACCGACCGAACTGGCCAACACCTTCTACCTCGACACCGAGTGATTCGAACTCGATGGATGCTGGTATTGCGTCCGGGTTGTACCACAGCTCACTACCTAGATGAATACCACCGATAACATGGTTTTCGTCGGGGAATCTTGGGCCGCGTTTGGCAGGGTCCGGGTGATTGTCGTTGTCAGTACCGTCAATCAATCTCCATGACTCGTAAGCCCTGGCGGCTGGTGTGTCGGATTCGAATGCACCCGTCAAGAACAGATCGCGAAACTCTGCAGTGCGCATCCAGTCCGCAATCTCGGTATAGTTGATGGTAACCCCGTTGCGTGCGGCGTTGTCGTCAGTGGCTACCAGGCCAATATATAAAAAGCAGTTTACATTGGTACCCAGTGTGCAAAGCGGAATATGACCGTCTCTGGAACCTTCGATTTTATAGTAGATATCGAACTCGCCACCTTCCTGCAGTGTTACAGAGCCGATTTTAAATCCGCCTGTCCATGAAGAGGCACGGCCGCTCGAACGCGGATAGTCGAACCAGATATTCAGATTCCACACTTCGGTATAGTCAGAGCTAATACCGTTAATAGTATTGACCAGGTCAGTCTGATTACCCGGAACAAGCTGCGGATCTGAAACATTGTGCCAGTACGAATCCATAAAAATATTGGCGATACCGGTGCTGGCTTCAGGGCTGTTAATGTCAGCCTTAACAGAAACACGGATGTCGTAGTCAAGGTCACCGGCAAGTACCGGCAAACCGGTCGCATCGGCCACTGTTTCCATTTGGTACACTGGTGAACCACCGTGTCTTTGTACCGAAGGCAATATAGATTGTGTTTTGCCACACTCTACACCCCACGATTCATATCGCCCGCCCATCGTACCGACAACCATGGCAGGGAAAGAACGTACAAATGTATTGCGTTCGGTAGGAGAGTCTTTGCGTGAGGTCAGTCGATAGCTCAGCGTAACCGGGCTATCAGCCTGTGGACGGGCGCATGGGCTGGGGTCATTACCCAGTAGTGCCGGCACTTCCCATCCAACAAAATCCTGAACCCCGTCATAGAAAATCAGCTTCCAGTTGTTTGCCGCATCCAGCTGTCTGCCGTCGTATACGTTATTGGTATACAGCGCGTCGTCCAGCTGAAATTTACTGAATGGGTCATTGCTGTTAGGTGTGAGCACATCTGCCACTTCACCGGTATAGCCAAGCGGTGGCTCTATCTTTATCAGCGGCTGCTCAGGTTCAGTTTGTGCAACCGGTTCCGGCTCAACTACTGGCTCTGGTTCAACCACGGGTTCTGGCTCAGCTACCGGCTCTGGTTCGACTACTGGCTGTGGCTCGTCGACAGGTTCTGGTTCTGGTGCTGTAATAACCTGTGTTG
>CALLLY010000397.1 GCA_938008205.1 uncultured Granulosicoccaceae bacterium | reverse complement strand
GGCTATTTTGATTAGTCCTGTGGAAGTCCTGGCAGTGGTTTCAATGCTGCGTATGGTGTCATCAAACTGCCTCAGTTCACTTTGCGCCAGGCTGAAAATCTGCTCACCCACCAGTGATAACCGGCTTTTTCGCTCGCCTTCAAACAACTTTCGGCCCAGGTGAGCTTCCAGTTGCTTTAGAGACATAGACAGCGCAGATTGCGTGCGACCCAGTTTGTCGGCCGCCTCTGCCAGATTGCCGGTCTCTGCAACTGTGCAGAAAACCCTTAGCATGCCAAGTTTGATTGTCATATTTCAGTATTATTGAAATTTAGTTGATTTAATTTAGATTGACTTATGTTTACCTGAAAGTCCATGGTGGCGCACTGCACAATCAAACCAACGGAAACCCGTGTGACTGAAAAAAACCTTATTGCCGGTGATTGGCTGACCGGCGACGCTGAAATCGAAAATCGTAACCCCTCGGATTTGTCTGATCTGGTTGGCGTCTATGCACAGGCGTCGTCGGACCAGCTGCAGGCAACGCTTGATCTGGCGCGTCGCGCTCAGCAGGAATGGATGGCCTACGGGTTGGAGCGTAAACAAGCCGTGCTAATGAACATTGGTAACGAGATGATGGCTCGTGCCGAAGAGCTTGGCACGTTGCTATCGCGCGAAGAGGGTAAGCCCCTGGCTGAAGGCAAGGGTGAGGTGTTCAGAGCGGGGCAGTTTTTTACCTACTATGCTGCCGAGTGTTTGCGACAAATTGGTGAAAACGCCGATAGCGTGCGTGATGGTATTGAGATAGACGTGCGACGCGAACCGGTAGGTGTGGTGGCAGTAATTTCACCATGGAATTTTCCGACTGCCACGGCATCCTGGAAAATCGCACCGGCACTTTGCTATGGCAATGCAGTGGTCTGGAAACCGGCCAATATCACACCGGCTTCAGCGGTAGCACTGACTGAGATTATTGAACGGCAGGATATTCCGAAAGGTCTGTTCAGTCTGGTTATGGGGTCCGGACGTACTATCGGACAGCAGTTAGTGGAAAGTAAACTGATCAATGCGATTTCGTTTACCGGTTCTGTGCCGGTTGGTAAAGGCATTGCGATGGCAGCAATCGCTAACCTGACCAAAGTACAAATGGAAATGGGTTCAAAAAATGCCCTTGCGGTGATGGATGATGCCGATCTTGATTTGGCGGTAGCGCTGGCACATGGCGGTGCTTTTGGTGGTACCGGGCAGAAGTGTACTGCGTCTTCCAGAATAGTGGTGCATGAGAAAATTCACGATGCCTTCTTGGATAAGCTGATAGCGGGTGCCAAAGCCATGAAGGTTGGGCACGCGCTGGATACCGATACTCAAATGGGGCCGGTAGTCAGTGAACAGCAGTTAAATGAAAATCTGCAGTATGTGGCGCTGGGTAAATCTGAAGGTGCTGAACTTGCCTGTGGCGGGGAACGCCTGCAGAAGGACAAGGAGGGGTACTATATGTCGCCGGGTGTGTTTGTAAACACAAACAATGCAATGCGTATTAATCGCGAAGAAATGTTTGCACCATTAACCAGTGTGATCAAAGTGGGTAGCTACGATGAAGCACTGTCGGTGGTGAATGACACTGACTTTGGATTAACCTCCGGTATTGTGACACAGAGTCTGGCAAGGGCTACGCACTTTCGCCGTAATGCGCAAACCGGTGTCGTTACAGTTAATCTGCCAACCGCCGGTACTGATTATCACGTACCGTTTGGTGGCCGTGGCGACAGCTCTTACGGACCACGAGAGCAGGGTAAAGCCGCCGCCGAGTTTTATACGACGGTTAAAACCGCTTATATCAGTTCAGGGAATCCTTAAACAATGCGTATAGATGGTTTGCAGTATGCCAATTGGTCGGAGAAGATTTTTCGACAACTACGTGAGGGAGGGGTCGATGCGATTCATGTCACTATCTCCTACCATGAAAATTTTCGCGAAACCGTATTGAATTTTGAGCAATGGAATCGCTGGTTCGAGCGTTTTCCAACGCTGATTATGAAGGGCACCACCGCGAGTGATATTGATGTGGCACGAAGCACCAATCGCACAGCGGTGTTTTTCGGCTTTCAAAACCCCAGCCCTATTGAAGATGATATCGGCCTGGTAGAGATTGTTCATACACTGGGTGCAAGGTTTATGCAGCTGACCTATAACAATCAATCGTTGTTGGCGACAGGATGTTACGAGGCCCATGACAACGGCGTGACCCGAATGGGTAAACAAGTGATTAAGGAGATGAACCGTGTTGGACTGGTTGTCGATATGAGTCACTCGGCCGATCGATCAACCATAGAAGCGGCAGACATTTCCGAACGCCCGATTGCTATTACTCATGCTAACCCGCATGAATGGTCGCCGGCACTACGCAACAAACGCGAAGACGTGATTCGTGCTGTGACTCAAAACGGCGGTATGCTGGGGTTTTCCCTCTACCCGCATCATCTCAAAGACAAAACCGAATGCACGCTTGAAAGTTTCTGTCAGATGATTGCAGACACCGCGGCTAAGTATGGTGTGGAGCATTTAGGGATTGGCACTGACCTGTGTCAGGATCAACCCGACAGCATAGTCGAATGGATGCGCGTTGGGCGCTGGTCCAAGGAAATCGATTATGGCGAAGGCTCTGCCAGTAACCCCGGTTTTCCACCTATGCCGCAGTGGTTTAAGGATAATCGGGACTTCGGCAACATTGAATCAGGGCTTGCTGCCGTAGGAATGTCGGCAGATGAAGTCACAGCGATAATGGGTGGCAACTGGTATCGTTTTTTCAGTGAGAACTTTGGTCCGTTAGACAGCTGAACATGGCCTGGCTACATTAGGCCATGCATAGCGTAAGAACGGGAAACGTCTAATCACTGAGCGTTACTGTTGAGTTTTAAACCGGTTGAACGTGCTGATCCACAACACTACGATAGCAAACACCAGCGACATCAGTGAACCACCCAGTACACCGAGCTTGGTGGCGCTGGCCAGAGCCGGATCAAGATCTTCATAGGCGAGTGAGCCGATAAAAAAGCTCATGGTAAAACCGATGCCGGTGGTAATCGCCGTGCCATACAACATAAGCAGATTTGCACCGTCCGGCATACTGAACCAACGTGCCTTAAATCCTACCCACAGCGGTACAAACACACCTATCTGCTTGCCGATGAATAGTCCGGCTGCGATGCCAAGGGTAAGCGGATTGGCCAACATCTGTAAGTTCAGGCCGGTCAGTGATACTCCCGCGTTGGCGAACGCAAACAGCGGCAGAATCCCGTAGCCTACCCAGGGATGTAGTGCATGTTCCAGCGAGCGCAGTGGGGAATCTTTGCGCTCAGGTCTGACCGTTGATTTAGTTTTACCGGTGAGGGGAATCGCCAGTGCGACAATGACACCAGCCAGAGTTGCGTGTATGCCGCTTTTGAGCACCGCAACCCAGATCACCACGCCTACCAATATGTAGGCGGCAATTCGCGTTACGTTTAACAGGTTCATAATGATGAGTGCAGCAATACCGGCTGCCGCGAAGCCCAGTGCCGTCAGACTGAGGTTGCTGGTATAGAACAGTGCGATCACGATAATGGCGGCGAGGTCGTCGATAATAGCCAGCGATGCCAGAAACACTTTTACTGCCAGCGGGATACGTGAGCCGAACAAAGACAATACCCCGAGTGCGAAGGCGATATCGGTGGCGGAAGGGATAGCCCAGCCGCGCAGCGCTATCGGGTCGCCGAGATTAAAGCCGGTGAAAATCAGTGCCGGTACAACAAAACCGCCTGTGGCGGCTGCCACGGGCATGGCGAGCTGACTGGCCCTGGATAACTGGCCTTCCAGTACCTCTCTTTTCAGCTCCAGTCCGACAAGCAGAAAAAACACCGCCATCAGGCCATCGTTGATCCAAAGCAACACGGATTTGTCGATGCTGAGGTTACCGACAATGATAGATGCGCGCGTGTTCAAGAACGCTTCCATGTAGGCGGCCAGTGATGAGTTGGCGATCACCATCGACATGGTTGCTGCGAGAAACAGCAGAATTCCAGCAGCTGCTTCCAGTTTGATAAATCGTTGCAATGCGTTTTTAGGCACTAAATTATATCCATCGAAAAATTGCTTGAGGAGGGCTGACTATCGAAGCACCAGTGAACAGCGTGGCGCGACCCGCGTACTGTATTTAGTGATGTCTAACTGAATAAAAATTCGTATTATTGTTATTCATACATCGGAAAAACCGAGGTGTTAGCATTTCTGCGAAACCCCTCTCGGATTATCGCCTGTGGTAGCTGTCCCGGTAACTGGCGGGTTTTTTCATCCAAGATCGGAGTTCATCAATGCATCAGCTGAATTACAGTCATCTGCACTACTTTTGGGCTGTTGCCAACGAAGGCAGCATAGCTCGTGCGTCGGAGCAACTGCATCTGACCCCGCAAACCATCAGTGGTCAGCTCAGGCTACTGGAGCAGGCAGTCGGTGAACCGCTGTTCAATCGAGTGGGGCGTGGGCTGGTGTTAACAGATACTGGCAATCTGGTGAAGCACTATGCTGATGAAATTTTCTCACTGGGGACGGAGCTTTCACAGCGTATTCGAGATAAGTCTGCAGACAGTGCCCTGCCTGTGAAAGTGGGTCTGGTCGACTCTATTCCAAAGCTGGTTGTCTATCGTTTGTTAAAGCCGTTACTTGAAAATTCAGAACCTGTAAAACTGAACTGTATAGAAGGCAAGCTCGATCAGCTGGTGGGAGATCTGGCGTTGCATAAACTGGATATCCTGTTTTCTGATACACCGCTGCCAGCGGGGTTTGCTGTTAAGGCCTATAACCATCGCCTTGGTGCCAGCAGGATGGGCTTGTTTGTACAGAAAAAAATATCAAGAAAATATATCGCACAGTTCCCTCAGTCACTGAACAATGCAGATTTTCTGTTGCCTGTTACGTCCAGCGTTTTACGGCGCAACCTGGATGATTGGTTTCAACGCGTAAACGTCACACCTCATGTTGTTGCGGAATTTGCTGACAGTGCGTTGCTTAAGGTGTTTGGTGAAGCAGGTACCGGTGTCTTTCCGGCGTGTACAGCGATTAGTGAAGAAATAGAGCAGATGTATCATGCAAAATATATAGGTACTGCCGAAGGGGTAACTGAAACCTATTACGCAATTTCGGCAGAGCGCAAGCTGAAAAATCCGGCAATTGTCAGAATCAACGACGCGGCACATGAGTGGCTGGATGATTAATCGGTGGCTCGAATACAAGCCTGGGTATGTCGTAGTTGCCTCGCCTACGCGTCGGGTTTTCTGCCGGGGCGAATTATGTATGTCCTGTCGTTGTATGGGATTTATATAGCAATGATAGTTCGATTGCTGATGCAGTGTTTTGTGCCAGCCATGTAAAGAAGTCTCTTTGCGTTGAGGCGCTTACCCTCCCGCAAGTAGTGGGAGGGTAAGTCAATGCTTTTGTATGCCTGCCGTATTCAGGCTTATTGTTTTGTTTAGCCTATCTTGCCGCCGTCATCTTTGGTGATGGCTACCACTGAAGGCCGGGGCGGCATGTTGTCGTCGAAGTCAGGCCACCTTGTTGAAGGCTCGTCAAAGCTGCTGCCATCGGCGGGGTGCTGATTGGCAACGAACAGCGTTGTATCGTCGGGGGTGAATGTGGGGCCGCATAATTCGGCACCTACCGGACAACGGTAAAAGTGGCGGCTGGTGCCTCGCAGCTTACCTTCCGTTTCCATTGACCAGACCCCATCGGTACGCCCTGTTTTCTTTTCAGAATTACCATCAGTGGCGATCCACAGTCTGCCAGCGGAATCGATAGCGCAGTTATCCGGCATACCAAACCAGCCATTTTCAGTGGTTTCGGGATTGAAGCTTGCCCCGACATTAGCGGTCGGGTCGCCACAGGTGACCAGTATCTCCCAGGCCGCTGAAGCAATAGCGTGGTCACCACCTTCAGGGCGTATTTCTATAATGTGGCCAAACGCGTTCTCGGCGCGCGGGCTGGAGGCTGTGATCTGATCATCTTTACGTTTGGTGTTGTTGGTCAGTAACACGTAGACAGAACCGGTTTGCTTGTTAGGCTGTACATCTTCCGGTCGGTCCATCTGTGTGGCGCCCAGTAAGTCCGCTGCCCGGCGAGTTTCAATAAGTACATCCGCCTGAGAGGCAAAGTCATTCTCTTCGGTTAGCGGACCGGTGCCGTATACCAGTGGCATCCAGTCGACCGTACCGGATTCATTAAAGCGTGCAACGGAAAGCACACCTGAGTCCAGCAGATCAATATTGTTCTCGGGGTTTTCGGTATCGACCTGCATGTCTGACACAAATTTGTAAACGTAGTCGAAGCGCTGATCATCACCCATGTAAACAACAAGGCGCCCGTCAGTGTTGATGATGGTTTCAGCACCCTCGTGCTTGAATCTTCCCAGTGCTGTTCTTTTCTTCGGTGTGGATGTCGGGTCCCGCGGGTCAATTTCGACCACCCAGCCAAAGCGGTTTAGCTCGTTGGGTTCTTTTGCAATATCGAATCGATCGTGGAATTTACCCCAGCTGTACCACTGGCCCGGTGCCCCCATGCGTTTTAAGTTGCGTTCTTCGGGGTGTCCGTCACGTGCGTCTTTGTTCCAGAAGTAGCCATTGACGTTTTCCTCTGCTGCAAGCCAGGTGCCCCACGGGGTAACACCACCGGCACAGTTATTAAACATGCCTCGAACCATCTTGCCGTCAGGTGAGTAAGACGTTTTCATGCGATCGTGGCCTGCGCAGGGCCCGCTGATCAGCATTTCTGTTTCAGCAGTGATTCTGCGGTTGTATTTTGAGTCGTTCACGACTTCCCAGCCTTTGTCTCCCAGTGCAATCTCAACCACAGTGCCGCCATGCGCCATCATTTCAATATTGACGTGGTCTATGGTGGTGTCTGCAAATTTTTTGTCGCGGTCCTGTCTGCCCAAACCGGAGAACATCAGTTCTTCATTGGTGTATTCGTGGTTGACGACCAGCAAGCCTCGATCTGCATTTTCGGTCAGCGGTATAAAACCCAGGAAGTCATTGTTGTAGCCGAACTGCGCGGCCTGAGCTTCGGCGGTCTGGTTTTCAGGGTCGAACTCAGGCGCACCGGGAAGTATCGGATCCCCCCAGCGCAGCAGAATATCTGCTGAGTATCCGTCGGCCACTGCGTGATCCTGTGTGACACCCGCTTCAATTTCATCGAAGCTGAAGGTTGACTCGTCTGCCTGCACTGGTTTCGGAAACAACAGGTTGCCGCCCGTCGCTGCCATGCCTGCCATCACCGAAACCCCTAGTGATCCTTTGAGCACCTGGCGGCGGCTGAATCTTGCCTCGATTATCTCGCCGATGGTCGGATTGTCGGTTTTATTGCAGTGGTTATCTTCGGAAGCCTCGAAAGCTTCGCTTCTGGAATACACGGTTTTATTGTCGGTCATAAGTTTTCCTCACCTGATAAATTATGCCTTGCAACTTGCGTTGTCCCGTTGCGGCCGGCAATTGAGTGAGATCACGTTACGAAAGTGCGTCCTCGGTAAGCCAGCTGCAAAACGATTATTGCATGCATTTGTTACCGGATTATTACGCTGTAACCGCTGATGAGAAAATAACTGTCGGATAGGGTGAGTGTGAGTATCAGTAAGGCCCGCTCGTCAACGATTGTTCGGCGATTTGCAGGCAACAAGGTGAAGTGGTGTTGTGCTTTGAAAATAGCCGGATTTTGCGTGTCGGGGTTATCCGGCTACATTCTGATGCTGCAGGTGGCAGGCATGTACCCTCCCGCTTGGGAGGGCTTAGGAAAAGCCTGTGATTTAAGCGATTTTTACGACGCCCGAAGTGTCACCGGGTTGAAGTGCGACAGTTGGTCTCGCTCACGCGTCGGGTTTCCTGTTTACTAACCGACATCACTTAGCGGTTGCAACACCCTCCGCTTGTGGGTCGGCGTCTGCGCGCCGGGCACGGAGGGGCCACTGACTTGTATTGATGATGCCGCTATATAAAACGGACAATGGCCGATCTATTCGTCAATAGTCGCCAATGTATGGGTGGTGAGCTGCGGTCGGATAACTACGCGTCGGTTAGCGGCGTGATCGCTTTCGGTATTACCGGTGGCAATCGGTGCTGATTCTCCATAGGCAATGGTGCGTACGCGATTGTAGGCAATCTGGTTGGATACCAGAAAGTCTTTTAAAACCGATGCACGTACCTGAGTGAGAAGTTTGTTGTATTCATTAGTGGCTCGTGTGTCGGCGTGGGTCTCAACAATGTAGTCGTAACTTGAGCACCGCTTTGCCTGCTCCACAAACTTGTTCAAAATCGGCATGGTTTCCGGTTTGAGTTCAGTGGAGTCTGTGTCGAATATCTGCAGATTGATGGCCCACGATTGGCTGCAATTGACAGGCACCTCATCAGCATTGGCAATAGTTAAAGGCTCATTTTCAGTCTCTGCCTTTTTATAATCTTCGATAAAACTGTCCAGCACACCCAGCACTGCGTCGTACATCCAGTCGCCGCGATTTTCACACCAGTTGGAATCGTCGCCATTGCCCCAGGTACCGAGTTTGTACTGCGAGTCCGGTCGGCGCATCAGACTTGCCGACTGACTGACAGACACCCACACACTGTTGCGACAGCAACTGAAGTCGCAGGCATCGGCAGAGTCTGTTGCGGTGACCAGCGGGTTTTTCTCAGCACCGATCGTCCCGCCTGAGTACGCAGGATAGACTGCCATTTCAGGTTGACCGGGAGTCTGCTCCATTTCTTCCTTGGTTAACATCTTGAGTCCGGCTTCTTCCAGTCTCTGGCGAACCTGATCTTCCAGATCGTCGTGTCTGAGTGTAATACCGTTTTTTTCGCTGCTGCCAAACACGTAGTCCAGAACCACGTAAATGCCCTCGATGCCAGCCAGTGATGCATAGTTTTTAAGGAATTCTTCGGAACCGACAAGCAGACCACCACCCCCGGTCGGGTAGTACTTGATCACTTTTTTAGGTGCCGCTGCCGGCGCGTTTGCCGCCGCATCCTGCAAACTGGCACCAGAAGAGAAGCACAGAAGTGAGGCGGCAATGCAGCAGGCAGCGAATGTTCTGAACATCTAGTGATCCTCGCGTCACAAAGTTTTGCCAAGTAACGACCTGCAGTTCACATTCTTTAGGAAAAACGTGCTGTTACGCACATCTGTGACGCTGTCATGACCAAAGGTCTATTCAGATATTCAAAGATTGTTCGGGGCGACGACGCGTGTGATTTTCCTCTGATTGCAACGGTGTTTATTGCCGGCAGAATCCCTGACTTTTGAACTCGCGGTAAAAAGCAGTTGCGATGATTTCCGAACCCTCGTCATTTGGATGAATCCCGTCGTCATACATCAGCGCCTGGCTGTAACCCTCGCGAACATCCACGATTTGAACTCGCGGGTCGGACAGTTGCAGTACATAGGATTCAATCAGCTCTGCCAGATTGGCGATGCGAACATCCACACCCTCGAGATATTCGGCGGTAAATGTCGGGATTAAATTGGCGATCAGTACCTCACCACCGTCATCGAGTATCGCTGCGATAATCTGATCTATCTCTCCGATGGTTTGCTGGTTATCCTGACCGTGAATGGCATCGTTAGTACCAATGTGAATCAACACAACGTCGGGAGCGTGCAAGGCCATAGATGAATAAATTCCGGCATTGTTGCCTGCCCAGTTGTTGTGGCCGGACACAAAGTGGTTAGCTTCCTGCGCGCTATAGGCTTCATGTGGAGACTCAAATAACTGATGATTCTCATTGGATAGCTGTGACCCCACCATTTCGTAGGTGCATCCGTCGTTATCCATGCTTTGAGTAAAGGGCAACCGCCACGAAGCACTTGGAATGGGCAGCCTGACGCCGTGGGTGATTGAATCACCCAGTGCCATAATGCGTATGCCGGAGGCTGAGTGGTTTACATTAGTATCTGATGCACTACGAACGTTACCCGAGGAACCATCGCAGGCCGAGATGTGCATAAGTATCGCGATCACCAGGCCGTGGAAAAGCTTTCTCACCTTATTGTCCGATTCCAAGTCTTAAGCAGTACTCTGGATATGCAAATGGACAGCCAGATGACAGCTGTAGGACAAACTATTTTAGAAGAATCGAATGCAAAAAATATCCAAGTTACACGTACAAATCAGCGCCACTGCATTATAGAGTGGCGCTGGGGGAGTAGAGAATCCCGCTAATCAGGAATTCTTTCCTTTTCCTTTGGCCTCACCGTTTGTACCCGGACAATTATGTGCTTTGATGTTGCCACCGGATACATCCTGTGAATTGATATAACCTGCGAATGGGCCAGAGCCTAGAAATACGACAACTGAATCTGCGCTGTTGCCATTGCCACCGTCAGTCAGGCACGCAACACCGGAGCCGTTGCCGGGTGAACTCTGTGATTTTGACTCATAATCAAATTCAACGACATACTCACCAACCGAACAGGTATTTGAACAGTTTGTATTCGTGTCGGTTGCGTCAGTGCTGTTGACACACTGCCCTGTTGCGGTAACGGCGCCGTTTATTTTAATTCCTGCCGCTTTATCGTGGTAGTTGAAGTTGCCCTTTACTTCCCCGTCACAACTGCTGCTGTTAAAACCGTAGTTAGCTTTTCTGATGCCGTCTGATCCAAGGATCCAGCCACCCCCGGTGACTTTTCCTTCTGCAATACATCCACTCACAATCAGTGTGCAAACTGCGATTGCACTTGCTTTAAATTTCATTTTTTTCCTTCCAATTCTACTTCTTTATATGTGTTGTTACGGTCAACTTAAAAAGTCGACAAGCGATTATTACTGCCTGCCCAAGAAAAGCAACTGCCCGTGACAAAAAGAATTGCGGTAGGTGCTCGGGAGATGACGAATGATTTGAATTTGTCGTTTTCAGTAATCTATTTAAAAAATTGAATTTTTCTTGAGAAGCAGAATTGACCCTCGCCTCGATTATTCATGAGCCAATATTCATTGACTTGTGCCAGTCAGGGGCAATTGTGCTAAACAGGTTGGCAAACCGGGTGAGAAACGTGGCCCGCCACGTGCCGAGACCAATTTGCGAGATGTGACGCAAGCTTGTTCCTGATGGTGAATAAACACACTATTAGATCGCGGTGCGGAATCTTCTGGATATCCTGCTTCTTTACCCGTTTCATTGCGCCGATTGGGTATTAACTTTAGTTGCCTGAAGGAAGGCGTTTAACCTCGGTGACGGTTGAGTCTTTCCGGGCCAAATTACGGTAGAATAAAAATGATACGGAGTATCTGAAACAGGTTGTTGTTTTAATCTTCCTTTTTGTAGATCTTCTTCAACAACACACTGAGGCAGCAGACCGATGCCCATTCTGCTTAGCAGGCAACGACGAATAACTTCTACATTAGAAAAGCTCTGTCTTGGTGTTAGCTTCAAGGCATTTTTATTGAAATGATTTTCTGCGGCAATCCGATACGAACAGCCTGGTTCCGTAGTAATAAGCGATAGGTTCATTAGCTGTTCGGGGGTGAGTTGTTCATCGATATAGTCAGACGGATGAGTCACATAGATCACTTCTTCCTCTGCGATACGCATTGATTCAAATTGAGGCTCCGGTGCATCTATTACTACTACCGCTGCTTCAATAGCGCGGGTGATCAGTGCCTGTTTGTAGTCAAACGGGTCATGTTGTAAATGCAGTTCCACTGCCGGGGCAGTGGATTGCAAGGTTTCAATTAATCGTGGCAACCGATATATGCACATTGAGCTGGGTGCATACAAACGCAGTTCGCCAGTTGGTTCGCTGCCTAATGAATCCGCGTAAGCCAGGACATCATTGTTGAGCCTGAGCAGATCTTCAAATTTAGGCAACAGTTGCCGGCCCGATGCGCTGAGTACCAACCCGCGGCCGGCCGAGTCAAAAAGATCGACGCCGAGTGTTGAGGAAAGCTCCCGGAGTTGTGCGGAAACGCTTGACGGTGACAGGCACAGAGTCTCTGCGGCACCGTTAACGCTTCCAACTTCGACAACGGCGAGGAGGCTTTTTACCTGCTTGAGATTGATCATTCGGAATAACCGCACATTGCATTCATTATTATTCGCTTTTATTGGATACGCTATCACGGCAGCATAGCGTTCTCAATCAGCAACTAACCGGAAACCGGCAATGCACCTCTACATCACTTATAAAAGATACTCATCGTGGTCATTGCGGCCATGGCTTGCGTTGAAGGTTTCGGACATTGCGTTTGAGGAAACGCTATTGCCATTTGCGCATGGTGAAGGCCTGGCGCAGTTTGCGCGACAACACAAAGTGCCGGCAACAGTTCCGGTTCTTGAAGTTGAGGGGCAGATGATCTGGGACAGTCTGGCGATTCTTGAATATCTGGCTGAGACGTATCCTGAGAAGAATCTCTGGCCTGAAGATGCAGGCCTGCGGGCACTTTCTCGCAGTGCCTGCGCTGAGATGCATAGTGGATTCATCGCATTGCGATCAGAGCATCCAATGAATTGTCACCGCGTACATCCGATGGTGCCGAGTAAGCCGGTGCAGGATGATTTGTTAAGGCTGGCCGATATCTGGGCTTTGTTTGCCGAGTCGAAATCAAGCTCCGGCGAATTTTTATGTGGGAATTTCAGTATTGCGGATGCCATGTTTGCTCCGGTTGCATGGCGTGCTAAAGGCTATCAGTTACAAATATCTGATGAATTTGATCGCTGGAGTCTGGCAATGATGCAATTGCCTGCAATGCAGGAGTGGGTGGCAGATGGTGCTGCTGAAACGTGGCGTGTCGCGGAAACTGAAACGATTGGTACATAGTGGTCGATAGGAAAGTTGGGCAGAGTTTCTTTCCACTGGGTTGTCATTGCGGCGATAATGCAGAAGGACGCAGTGGTCTGCTATAACTGCGTTTTCCTGCTTTGCTTTGGCACCTTTGCATTTGAGAACAAGTGGCCTTATTTCAAAACGCTCCGCTAATTGTCGTTTGGCTGTTATTGACTTTCAATTTCGTGGCGTTATCGGTTTCATATTTTTTTCACTATTGATACGCCGCAGTTCAGTATTGTCAGCGTGGTAGATGAATAGACAATACGGTGAATAATAATGTTTAAGCTAGTGGAAAAAGTATTAGCGACTTGTCTGTTGTCAGTTTTTGTGTGTGGTGGAGCGTCAGCACAGGATGATCTCAGTGCGGTCCGTGATATAAAAA
>CALLLY010000396.1 GCA_938008205.1 uncultured Granulosicoccaceae bacterium | reverse complement strand
CGGATAAAAACTTCTCCGGTAACGATGAGCAGGCGGTTGCCGGTCTCGAGTGGTATCAGAACCTGTTAAAGAACTCTCCGGCAGCGTCTGTCACCTCTACCTGGGATGGCCAATGGCAGATGGGAGCTTCCGGCCAAATTGCTCTGTGCCAGAGCTGGGCCGAGTTCTTCCCGGGCTGGAATGCCGATGATTCTGAAGTTAAAGGCCTTTGGGAAATGGCCAAACCACTCGAAGGCAGTGCTTCACTGCGATCACGCGATGATGTGGGTTTTGGAGAGATACCTGGCTGGGGCCATCAGGGCGGATCCAGTATTGCGCTTTCTCGATACTCTAAAAATGAAGAAGCCGCATGGCTGTTCCTGCAGTGGGCCTGCTCCAAAGACATTATGACCCGTTGCACACTGATCGGCGGTTTTGCCCCAATGAGAAATTCATCGTTCACTGACCCGCGTATTGTTGAACGCAAGACCCTAGAAGGCAGTGGCACCACTCGTCACCTGGACACCGTTAAGTGGACTATTGACAACGTGATGGCCTCAGAACCCGATCTGGCTATCTGGGCCGGTGTGGCAAACAACGAGATTCCTACCGAGCTTGGCAAACTACTCACCGGCCAGGACTACGGTGGCAGTGCCAAAAAATGTATGGATCAGGTTGCAAAACTTGTTGATGCAGTGGTTGACGAAGCTGATCTCGGCTAGTCAAAAGTGCCGGTTACTCCGGGGTATACCCGGAGTAACCATCTATTGAAATTACGTTAGCTGCGACTCTATGGCTTCAGTCAAAATTTCCAATCTGCACAAACGTTATGGCAACGTAGAAGTGCTGCATCAACTCGACCTCGACGTAGCTGACGGAAGATTTGTTGTGCTGTTAGGTCCGTCCGGGTGCGGTAAGTCTACCCTGCTCAGAATGATTGCCGGGCTCGAGTCGGTCACTTCCGGTGACATTCTGTTCAATGATCAGCGCATGAACGATGTGCACGCAAAAGACAGAAACATTGCCATGGTGTTTCAAAACTATGCCCTCTATGCCCATATGAGTGTGCGCAAGAATATGGCGTTTTCCATGCGCCTGAACAAAACAGACAAAAAAACCATTGATGAAAAAGTCGCCTGGGCATCGTCTATTCTCGGGCTTGATGATTATCTTGATCGGCTGCCTAAAGAATTATCGGGTGGACGACGGCAACGGGTCGCCATGGGTCGTGCGATTGTCCGCGATCCGGAAGTTTTTCTGTTTGATGAGCCATTGTCTAATCTGGATGCGAAACTGCGTGTGCAAATGCGTACCGAGATTAAAGATCTGCATCAGCGACTCAATACCACCACCATCTACGTCACTCATGATCAGATCGAAGCGATGACCATGGCCGATGAAGTGGTGATCATGAAAGACGGATACATAGAGCAAAGCGGCACGCCGATGGAAATTTATGATCATCCTGACAATCTGTTTGTTGCTCAGTTTATCGGATCACCGAGTATGAATATTCTCGAGTGTGAGATTAGAAGCCAAAACGGCGTTCTCGCTGCGGTTTGCGAAGGCATTACTCTACCGCTGCCAGTATCAAAAAACCTGCAGGCAGGGAAAAAAGTATTTTACGGAATACGTCCTGAGCACTTGTCCGTCAGCAATGTGCTCCCTGATCACCACCACGGCATCGCAGCAAGCGTCAAAGTTGTTGAGCCCACCGGCCCTGAAATTCATGTTTATACGCATCTGGCCAATCAGGATATATGCGCCATCACACGCGAGCGTCTCGAGTTGCGGCCGGGCGATGATATCTATCTGCAACCGGATTTAACTTACGTACATCTGTTTGATGGAGACACCAAAGACGCGATTTAATCTCGTGTCTTTTTTACCGGAGGAAAACCGATGACTAAACCATTGATTGCAATCACCGGCGCAAGCTCGGGCATTGGTGAAGCCACTGCAAAAGCATTTTCTGCGGCAGGGCATCCGTTACTTCTCATGGCCAGGCGTCTTGAACGCATGCAAGCGCTGGGTCTGCCGGATTGTCACTGTGAAAAAGTTGATGTCAGGAACCGCGAGGCAATTGCCGCAGCGGTAGCCAATGCAGAAGCGAAGTATGGCCCTGTCGATTGCCTGTTTAACAATGCCGGCATTGCGAGGCTTGCCGATGTCGGAGAACAAGACCCCGAAGAGTGGGATGAAACTATCGACATCAACATCAAAGGTGTCATGAATGCCCTGCACCCTTTTATCAAAAGCATGAAGGACCGTAAGGCAGGCACCATTGTGAATATGAGTTCTATTGCCGGTAGAAAAGTGTACCCCGACCATACCGTCTACTGCGGCAGCAAGTTTTTTGTGCATGCAATCTCCGAAAGTTTGCGCGGTTATCTTGCTCCTCACGATGTTCGAGTGATTGTGATTTCACCCGGCATTATCGAGACTGAAGTGCTCGACCACGTAAACGATCCCAACACGTTAAAAGCCTATAAAGACAACAAGGTTCGAATCGGTGGTGGGATTTCAGCAGATCACGTGGCCGATATGATTGTATTTGCCTACCAGATGCCACAGAACGTTCTGATCCAGGAGATGGTTGTCACTCCAACACGGCAAGAGTTCTAACATGACTGCCACACAGCTGGTCATCGGGCTCGACAGCTCTACTCAAAGTGCCAAAGCCATCGCATGGACCCCTGCCGGTGAGGCGATAGCTGAAGGCCGTGCGGATATTTCGATGAGTAATCCGCAAATGGATTACTTTGAGCAGGACCCGAACGAATGGTGGCAATCTGCACTGACTGCACTCAAAGGCTGTGTCGATAACCTGTCGCCTGCTGAGGTTGCCGGTATACAGGGCATGGCAATTTCCAATCAGCGGGAAACACTGGGGTTCATGGATACTAACGACGAGCCTTCCTACCCGGCCATTTTGTGGCTTGATGAACGGGCCCGACAACAGATCATCGACTTTTCAGAATCTTTTGGTGCAGAAAACATTCATCGTATTACCGGCAGACCACCGGATCTCACACCTTGCCTGTACCGTTTTCTGTGGATGCGGGAGAACGAACCCGAAGCCTGGGCAAACACTGCCTGTTTTGTAGATGTTCAATCCTATCTGGTAAAGAAACTTTGTGGTGGTGAGTACCGCAATGGCTGGTTCAGCGCTGATCCAATGGGCATTGTTGATATGCAAAGCCATAGCTGGTCTGTGGAGCTGTTGGAAGCGCTGCAACTGGATGAATCACGACTGCCAAAGATGCATCCACCCGGTAC
>CALLLY010000395.1 GCA_938008205.1 uncultured Granulosicoccaceae bacterium | reverse complement strand
AATCCGTTAATCTCGAAGTTGCTGGTATGTACTTTCATCAATGCGCCGGTGCGCTTGCGAATTGCGGCCTGATAATCTTTTAAGTGGGTTCGGTTAGTGGTACCAACTTCGCGCAGCTTGCATTGAGCTTTTTTCATAATAGCGGGCATGCGAAATGATCCGCCTATTTCGATGAGCTCACCGCGCGAAACAATCACTTCTTTTTTTCTTGCCAGTGTATTCAGTACCAGCAGTACTGCCGCGGCGTTGTTGTTCACCGTAGTTGCCGCCTCAGCCCCAGTGAGGTCACAGATCCACTGTTCTACGTGATCGTCGCGTCTGCCGCGCTTGCCGGTGCCTAGATTGTATTCCAGGTTGCAGGCACCACTGCTGACGCTAATCATGGCGTCTATCGCGGCTTGCGGATAGGGTGCACGACCAAGGTTGGTATGCAGGATCACACCGGTAAGGTTGATCACCGGTTTTAATGACGGTTCAAATCGCTGCTGTAGTGCCAGTCCGGTTTGATTAATAATCTGCTCGGTCAGCAGCTGTCGGTCGCCAGGCAACACTTCGCCATTGCGTACTTGTTGGCGAAGTTTGCCCAGCTGATTGTTAATGGCATTTAACGTGGTCTCCCGACCATACTGATGTTGTAAGGCGACGGCGTGCTTCAGCAGCTCATTGAGCGGTGGGATTTTTTTATATTCCGGTGTCGCCGTCATCGTTATGTGGGGTCTCGCCACCTGTGTGGTACCAGGAACCTCGCTCCGAGTGCTGCCAGTTTTTCATTGTCGGATTTCATCCACTGCAACCTCAGTTCACGGATGCGCTTGCCAAGACAGGTTTGCTCCCAGAACCAGTCATGTATCTGCCGGCTGCAGGGTCTGCCATTAGCCAATGCAGATTCCAGGTAGTAAGCTTTCAAATCATCCACTGCGAGGCGCGTGATAAGCACTGCAGAGGTATCAGCGCGCGGCGATTCCGCCAGCCCCTGTTCGGTTAGTGAATCGAACAATGCTGCAGATTCAACAATCGGTATTTTGGCAACACCTACCGAGGTGCGGCTGCTGCTGACGCAGTGTTGCTGATACAGTGGCTGTAGTGCTTTTATTTCATCTGCAACAGTATTGGCATCGTTGGTTGCGGGTGGTGTCCAGTCGGAATCCGGCTGCGCACGCGGATCGTCTTGTTTGTAATCCGTGATAAACGGCTGGCTTGCTTCGGTTTCGATCAATTTCAGCGCTGACAACAGCACGTCAGTTTGAAACTCTGCGTCTCGTGGTGCACCCAGCGGGCGGCCGAGTTCAAACGGCACCCAAAGCGCTCTTGGCGGCTTGATTTTTTCAAGATGCAACCTGACCAGTCCTATCACAACAGTGTGTATGCCTTGCTGTTCTATCCAGTGTGCAATCACGCTCACGGCGCGAGTACAGTTTGGTCAAACAGGTAACAGGCAGACCGTGTTGATTTTTTGCGCCTTGAGCTCAGTTACCAGCTCCTGCACATTGGCCTGCATGGCCTCGGGTGCGGTAGCACCCATAAACGAGTAGTGGTTCTTTGCTGCGTGTTCTATGACGCCGTTTTCTTTCAGGTCGTTTAAGCGTTCACGTGGAAACACACTGTTAATATCTTCAGCAAAGCCGGTGCGATCAAAATTGACTGACACATGATTCAGTAGCACATCCCGGTCACGGGTGGTGGTTTCTATGGTTCGATATTCTGCTGTGCCGGCCTTTACGTTGTCGTCACTGCGCTTCATGAGCCCGGCGGAAGAGATCAGAGCCACCCGGGAGCTGCTAAGCGCACGCGGTGGCAATAAAACCGGGTCGGGAAATTCGGGGCAGTCGAGGCCTTCGAGGTGTTGGCGCTCCGCTGCCACTACGTCAGTTAGTTTTACCATCAGCTTATTATTCCGGTTGCGGGCGAGGTTTCTGGCGGCCAGAATACACGTAATTTCAACTGAGAGTCTGCTTTGCGTGCATTCTGCTGTCTGCCAATGTTACCGCCAGTCAATTTGCTTTATTTTAACGTGTTGAGATTGTCGTGATAATCGCCACTGCCGGGCATGTGGATCATGGTAAAACCACGCTGGTCAAGGCGATTACCGGTGTTGATACTGATCGGTTGCCCGAAGAGAAAAAACGCGGACTCTCGATAGATCTTGGCTTTGCCTATTTGCCGCATCCGGATCATCACAACTGCACTCTCGGGTTTATAGATGTTCCCGGGCACGAGAAGTTCGTTCGCAACATGATTGCCGGTGTCGGTGCGGTGAATCTGGCGATGCTGGTCGTTGCTGCCGACGATGGACCGATGCCGCAGACGCGTGAACATCTGGCGATATTACAGTTGCTGGGGGTTGAGCGGCTGATCGTGGTTATCAGTAAAACCGATCTGGTGGAAACTGCCAGAGTGGCGCAGGTGCGCGCGCAATTGGTTGATCTGCTCACGCAATCCACATACTCGCAAACCGAGTTTGCCCTGGTGTCTGCTGAAGCGCCGGACACCATTACCGCCCTGCGCAGCCGGTTGTTCGATCTTGCTTTGCTACATACCCGTGAGTCTGCAGCGGGTCATTTCAGACTGGCGATTGACCGCAGCTTTTCTATTACCGGTGCAGGTACGGTGGTTACCGGTACTGTGACGTCTGGCAGCGTTAGCACGGACGATACGCTGCAGTTACTTTCTTCAGGGGCCGTTTTGCGGGTACGGGGTATCAGAGCGCAGGATGTGCAAGTGACCGAGGCATTTGCCGGCCAGCGCTGTGCGCTAAACATCACCGGGTCTGCACTGCGCCATGCCAACCCGAAACGTGGCGACTGGTTAACGACCAACAGTGCGCTTGAAAAGACGTCTTCAATGGATGTGAGCCTGCACTATATAGGTGCTCCTGCCGAACACGGGCGCAGCCACGATCAAAGGTCCGATAAGGCGGGGGGACTCAAACACTGGACTGCCGGACACATTCATTTGGCAACAGCCTCCAGTACTTGCCGTGTTGCATTGCTGGAGGGCGATTCACTTGACGCAGGCGCCAGCGGCCTTGCCCGACTTTACTGCGACAAACCGTTAGGCGCTGTGACAGGTGATAAGTTTGTGCTGCGAGATCAGTCTGCCCGAACGACTATTGCCGGCGGTACCATCATCGATCCGTTACCGCCCGGTCGCGGGCGCAGTAAAGATTCACGCTTACAATTACTTCGCGCTATGCAAGGGGAATTACCGTCACAAATGCTTGGCCGAATGCTGGATGTGAGTCCGGCCGGGCTGGACCTTAACCAGTTTATTGCCAGAGTTAACTGTACTGAAAGTGAGTTGCAGTCCTATTGTGAAGACTTGTCAGTTAATCAGTGCGAGCTGGGCAGCCTGTGGTGGGGGGTGGGCAAAACCCGGTGGCCTGAATTAAAACAACGGCTGTTACAGTCTGCAGCAAAGTGGCACGAGGAATATCCGTTGTTGTTGGGTGCCAGTTTGGAGCAATTGCGTAAAGCATCGACACCGGTATTGTCTGAAGCGGTGACACATGCGGCTATCGAGTCTTTAATAACCGATGGCAAGCTGGTGCGTCAAAGTGCGGTGTATCGCTGTGAGGGATGGGTATCTACCCTGGATGATCATCACGAGGCTTGTTGGTCACGCATTGAACTGCAAATGCAAAACAACGGATTGACCGCACCGCGAGTCATTGAGCTTGCCGAGTTGCTGGATATCACAACGGATGAGGCGTACAAGCTGCTTAACACTTACGTTGCGCACGGGCGGCTATACCGGGTGAGCGCCAACCGCTATTACCTGCCTGCAACGTTGCTGGCGTTGGCAAAGATTGCTGAAACTCTGGCACAGCAAAAAGACTTCACCGTTGCTGCGTATCGTGATCAGTCTGCGATTGGTCGAAACCTGGTTATAGAGCTGCTGGAGTTTTTTGATCGATTGCAGTTTACCCGCCGCACAGGGCAGCAACGGGTCGTGCTAAGACCGGCTGAGCAGGTCTTTCAAGCGGTTTGAGTTATCCCTGGTTTAACAGTGCCTGACGGCGCAGTTCCAACAGCAAATGTCCGGCGTACTGCATAAGGGATTTTCTGCCTTCAAACTTACCGTCAATATGCACAATAAAATTACCGGAGCTGGCAGTGACCACTTCAAACGGGTATTCAGAGTTGACCATGTGATTGTTCATGCGGCCACTGGCAGTATTCATTTTTATATCAACCGAGCCGAGCTGAGAATCGTTAACTGTGGCACTGTGATAGTCACTGCTCCAGTGGTTCAGCTCAACCAGATCGCCATTCAGATTTTGATAAGTACGGGCCGTTGATTCAAAGATCAGTGATCCTGTATCACGCGCGGTCGTATCGTTGTCTGTTTGCATCACAGTGATTGCCACAGGCAAAGGAATATCGCTGTTTTTATCGTAGTATTCGTGTTTTGCTGCAGCTACCACACGTTCGGTATAAAAGGCGATTATCGGGTCACGGGATTCAGGGTTGGTGGTAAACGCCGCTGCTGCCAGAATATTGCGTGTCAGCAAACCTCTTTCTGATTTGCTCCATGGCTTAACAGACTTTTCTATCGTATTTGCCAGTACCAGATTGCGCGCTTCACGCGTTCTGTTTGGAAAAGAATCCGGATCGATTATCTGCAGTGAATCACGTGGAGGTTTAGTGAATGCAAGCCGCATGAGTTGTTCACGCTGTGGATGTTGCATCAGGTGATTGATAAATCTTTCCCCTTCACGATAAACAAACTCCAGGTTTTTAAAATTCCGGGTTTGTATATATTTAAGGGCCGGGTCCTGTACGGTGTTTAGATTGAACATATATTCGTTAAGCAGCGCAAAGGCACGACTACACGAGGCAACTTCACACAGTTGCCGCGTTTGCCATTGTGCATGACCTTCGAGAATGGTCGATTTGGAAAACACTTCCTGGTAACTGACGCCACTTTGATCAAACACATTGTGGTTGGCGTCGTCCGCCGCATGGATTAACTCATGTAGCATCAGGGCCTGGACGGCAGCACGCTTGCTGGTGCGGTCCGTAACAGCTTGCAGATAACCGTTGAGGTTTTCCTCATGGATCAATATTGATTGTTTTTCCGGAGAGTAAATCGCCAGTACAGAGCCGGACTGAGCAGTCAGAATGTTGGAAACCAGCGTCTCGGCAAACTGGCGGTTTCTCAGGTCATGGCTCAACGCGCGCAGCAAGCTGTCTTTGGCGTGCGCTTTGACGGTCTGTGAGTTTGCAACCTGTGCGGTAACGTGTGAAAGATCAACGCTCAGCTGTCTTTCAACCAGACGTCTTGCTTCTTCAAACCACGGGCTCAATTCACTGTCGAGAGAATCTCTGGCAGGTGCGACTTCGGCGCTGGTTAGTTCGGCGCTGGTACGTGCAACAGGGACAGGCGCTTTTTTGGCACGGACATCACGGCTGACAGGTGCCGTTGTACAGGCGGTTAAAGCGATCAGCGCTGCGGCGGTCAGTAGCGAGCCTGCTTTTATTGTTGTTTTTGTCCCGCGCAGGGAAATGGATCGCATAGGTAATTTCGAGCAGCTTTTTATTTGTAGCGGTAGAATCACGGGCGAGTTAATGCGCGGGTTGGAATCCAGCGCAAATTGCGCCTGTCTTAGCGACGGGGAACCGGCTGTTGTGGACCGAGGTGTTAACTGTGTCACTGCTTTTCGCTGTGCTGCCGATTGCGGTAGCTTGTCTGCTCATACTGGTTGCCAGAAAAACCGCGCTCAGCGCATCCATTGCCGGTGTGTTACTGGCAGCAGTGGTGGTGCTGTTGTGGCCGTCGTTTCGAATGACAGCGCAGGGATGGGGTGTCGCCGTGGAACAAAGCAGTGTGCATACCCTGAATGTCGGCTATGTGTTGCTGGGTGGTGTGTTTTTGTATCAGGTTATGCGCGCCGGTGAAGGGCTTAGCGCTATAGCCAGCTGGGTGCGTTCACGGTTGTCCGATGATCTTCACTGTCTGCTTGCAATTGTTTATGGCGTATCCGTTTTCTTTGAATCGGCAACCGGGTTCGGTGTGGGTATTCTGGTGTCTGCGCCGCTGTTGGTTGCCATGGGTTATCCGCCGCTCAAGTCTGCGTTAATAGCCTTGTTTGGTCAGTGCGCGGTGCCGTGGGGTGCATTGGCGATCGGGACGGTTATAGGCAGCGAGTTGTCTGCTGTGTCTACCGAGCGCCTTGGTGTGTTGGCTATTGTTGTCGGATTACCGTTTATTGTGATGTGCGGGGCGGCGGCAATTAAGGTTGCCGGATTGTGGCGGGGCCGTCTGCTTCATTCTCTGATGTGGCTATTACTTTATGTATTGGTGCTGTGTGTTGCGTTGCTGGTTTCAACAATGTTGGTGGGTATTGAGCTCGCAGGTTGTGTAGCGGGCTTGCTGGTCGTTTGTTTTGCCATGGCGATAGGGCGTTTGCAACACTGGACACCAGAAGGTAATTTTCCGCAAACCCCTGTGCGACAGTTACTGCCTTTTGTTTTTCTTGTTGTGTGCTTAATGCTTTCCCGGTTAATAGAACCGCTGGGGGAAATGCTGAAGAGCATAACGATTAACGGATTTGCGGTGGTTTATCATGCCGGCTTTTGGTTAATAGCGGCGGCCCTGTTGGGCTATATGATGTTACCCGGGGCAAGAACAAAACCACTTGCGCTGCTGGTTGATTCACTCAGTCAGTGGTGGAAGGCGGCACTTGCTGTGGCCTGTTTTCTTTTACTTGGGCACCTGATGAAACATGCCGGTATGTCCATAACGCTGGCAGATGCGGTGTCTGCGTGGTCCGGTCCGTATTATTTGGCTTTTGCCCCGTTACTGGGAGCGCTGGGGGGATTTCTTACGGCGAGTAATGCTTCGGGCAATGCTTTATTTATGGACTTTCAATTACAGGCAGCATCGAAGGCCGGTATTGCTCATGATCTGATGGCATCGGTACAGAATGCTGCTGGAAGTAACGCCACCCTGGCGTCTCCAGGGCGGGTGATTTTTGCGGCAAGTATGGTAGGCAGTGCCGATGCCGAATCTGATCTGTTGCGTCGGGTATTGCCTGTAGCTATTGCTGGTGCGCTGGCAACGTCGCTGCTCGC
>CALLLY010000394.1 GCA_938008205.1 uncultured Granulosicoccaceae bacterium | reverse complement strand
CGTATGTCATCGGGAAGTTCGGCAAGCGTTGGAACAGGCCAGGCGCAGGCGTCGCTATTCATAGGTTCTGACATCATCAATTACCTTTCCATCGTTAGCCAGGGTTCCGGCAGTTACCAGTGCGACCTCACCTTTAAGCTTGCACACTTCACGGATAGTTTGCTTTATTTTTTCATCCAGCCCATCAGCGGCTGCGCTAGTTTCGCAATGCAAAGTCATTACGTCATTGGCATTTTCACTGGCTACTACAAGACGTGCTTTACTGATTTCCGGATGTCTTTTTACGACTTCTGCCACTTGCTCAGGGTGAACAAACATGCCTTTTACTTTAGTCGTCTGGTCAGCTCTGCCCATCCAGCCGGCAATACGACTATTGGTACGACCACAGGGGCTTTCACCCGGCAATGTCTTGCTAAGGTCACCGGTGGCAAACCTGACCAGCGGATACGCCTGCGAAAAGCTGGTAATAACGATCTCACCTACTTCTCCTGCGGCGACTGGATCTCCGGTACCCGGTGTCACCAGTTCAAGAATGATATTCTCATCGACCACCAAACCTTCCAGCGCATCAGTTTCATACGCGATTAATCCAACATCTGCGGTGGCATAACACTGGCGAACTGTCAGCCCAAAACCTTGCAGTGTTTCTCTAAGCGATGGAGGCAAAGCTTCACCGGAAACTATAGCGCGTTTCAAACTACTGGCATCGCTGCCGTTTTCAGCCGCTTTCTCCAATAGAATTTTTAAAAACGATGGGGTCCCTGCATACGCTGTCGGCTTAAGATCCGCTATGGCCGCAACCTGCAATTCTGTTTGGCCGATTCCCGCCGCGAACACACCACACCCGATAGCCTGTGCACCAGACTCCATCATGAATCCTGCAGGTGTGAAGTGATAGGAGAACGTATTGTGCACGAGATCGCCACGTCGAAACCCTGCCGCGTACAGGGCGCGCCCCATGCGCCAGTAGTCTTCTACGTGACCTTCAGGTTCATAGATCGGGCCTGGTGACGAATACACTCGTCGCATGCTGCCGGGAGATCCGGTTGCGAGCCCACCGAAAGGCATATCGGTCTTCTGGCGTTCGATCAAATCTGCTTTTCTGGTCACAGGCAACGATGCCAGCGCTTCTATCGAAACAATGGAGCTCGCATCGATGCTGCTTAGCGAATCAGCATAGGCAGCGCTCGCAGTTTGTGCATGAGCAATTTGACGCGGGAGATCCATCTGCAACGCAAGGCTGCGTGTCATAGCATCGCGTGTTTCGAGTTTGTCGTAGTAGTCGCCGTTCATCATGCAATCCGTGATGGTTCAAGCGCGCTATTATATGCGAGGTAGCAGCAAAACACCGCTTGAAAAGAATCAACAACTAAACCGGCAAAGACTAAAACAGCTGACGGCGCTCGAAGAACAGTAAGCTTCTCAAGAACACCGGGTTACTACGACAACCAGCGTTTACGCCGCTTGTAGTTCTTTCCGTCACGGAAACTGCGTTTGGAACCTTCGCTCATGCCAAGATAAAACTCTTTGACATCGGCATTATCACGAAGCTCTGCGGCAGCACCATCCATGACCACCCTGCCCGACTCCAAAATGTAACCATAGTGCGCATAACGCAGCGCTATATTGGTATTCTGTTCTGCGAGTAGAAAGGAAACACCTTCCTGTTCGTTCAAACGCTTTACATTTTCGAAGATTTCCTCGACGAGTTGAGGAGCAAGCCCCATCGAAGGTTCATCAAGTAATATCGTTTCGGGGTTTGCCAGCAGCGCACGGCCTATGGCGCACATTTGCTGCTCGCCACCAGAGGTATAGCCGGCTAGTGATTTGTACCGTTCTTTTAGTCGCGGAAAGTAGGTGTAGACCATTTCCAGATCGCGCTGGATAGCCGCTTTCCCGTCACGCCGTGTGTAGGCGCCGGTTAACAAATTTTCTTCAATAGTCAGGTGCTCAAAGCAGTGGCGACCTTCCATCACCTGAATAACACCTTTCTTCACCAGTGCTTCAGGGCTGAGATCTGCAACCAGCTCACCGCGATAAAGCACGGACCCTTTTGTTACTTCACCACGCTCAGAGTGCAGCAGATTCGAAATAGCTTTGAGTGTTGTGGTTTTACCGGCGCCGTTGCCACCTAACAAAGCGGTGATACCGCCTTTGGGTACAGACAAACTTACGCCTTTCAGAACCAGAATCACATGGTTATAGATCACTTCAATATTGTTGACTTCAAGAAGCGCTTCCGGTGCTTCCTGTGCGACGGTCTGAGTTGCGGCGTTGTTCATCGATGCTCCGGTTTATCACCCCCACCAATGCGGGGGCGATAAGACTGTTAATCGTTATGCGCACTCACGCATTTCGATTTCATTTTCCTTGGCGAAAGCAGAGCTGTCTTCATCAATCAGACCCTGAATCACATCCATATCAGAAGGCGCAAAGTCGGTAATGAGTGACCATTGACCAGCATCAGCATCCCACTGTTGTACAGCACCCAGACCAGGACCGCCGTGGTTGTCACAGCTCACATTAAACTCAGGTCCGAAACCAGGCATTCCCAGAGATGACATTTTTTCTTCAGTCATCACGAGCGCTTCCATACCATCTCGCATTTGCTCGGCAGTAATATCCGCAGCGCCGTGCATTTCCTGAGCGGTTTTGGCAGCCTCAACAGCAAGCATTGCCGCGTACATTCCACGGTTATACAACACAGTACCAATCTGGTCACCGGCACCAGCCGCCAGACCTTTATCAACTACGTGTGTCTGAATGTCTTCAAACACCGGGAAGTCATTACCAACCGCGTGGAATGTCAACGCTTTATAGCCATTGGCCTTGGCACCGGCAGGCAGTACATCATTTTCAGAACCGGACCACCAGATACCAATGAAGTTTTCCATCGGATATCTGATGTTTGCAGCTTCCTGAATGGCGACCTGATTCATGACTCCCCAACCCCACATCAGAACGTTGTCCGGTCGTGTTCGACGAATCTGCAGCCACTGAGATTTCTGTTCCTGACCGGGATGATCAACCGGAATCTGAATCAGTTCAAAGCCATGCTTTTTCGAAAGCTCTTCCAAGGTTCTGATTGGCTCTTTGCCGTAGGCACTGTTGTGAAAAACCAGTGCGATTTTTTTGCCTTTAATATCACCGCCATTTTCATCAAGAATATGATTGATGGCGTGCGACGCACCATCCCAGTAATTCACCGGGTAGTTAAAGATATGGCTGAACACTTTTCCGTTCTTGGCTGAAGTACGACCATAGCCCATAGAGTGCACAGCAATACCGTCAGCAGTTGCCTTGGGAATCAACTGATAAGTAATACCGGTTGACAGTGGCTGATAAACCAGTGCTCCCTCACCTTTTGTCGCCTCGTAGCACTCAACACCCTTTTGTGTGTTATAGGCTGTTTCACACTCGATGAGTTTAGTTTTTACACCGCCAACACCTCCGTCGCGCTCATTCACGAGAGTCAGGTAATCAGCATAGCCATCAGCATATGGGATGCCGTTGACAGCGTAGGGTCCGGTGCGGTAGCTGAGCGATGGAAACACGAGTTCCGCCATCGCTGCTGTGGAAGTCAATGTCATTGCCAGCGCGATACCGGCAACCGATAAGCCTTTCATCTGTTTATCCTCTTGTGTTTACTTTTCTTGGTTTTTCATTCGGGGCGGAAAATCCACCTGCTTTAACTCTAACGGTATTACCGCCAAATATCACCCGACAGGACCAAATTTAAAGCGAAATCCTAATGCGGGAATGGCCACAACAGCAATTTCTCCTTGGTGATACGCCACAATTGCGCAAGCCCGTGAGGCTCAACAATCAGAAACAGCATGATCAGACCACCGATTGTGATGATCTCTATATGAGCGGCAATGTCCGTGGGCCATCCGAGCCAGCCGACCATAATATTCTTCAAAAGTACGGGCACCAGAACCAGAAAAGCGGCACCAATAAAACTACCCAGAATTGAACCGAGCCCGCCGATGATTATCATGAAAAGAATCAGGAAGGACTGATTGATGCCAAAGACCTCCCCGACCTCTACGGCACCCAGATACACCGAGAAAAAAAGTGCACCCGCAACGCCAATATAAAACGAAGAGATGGCAAAGGCGGATAGCTTGGTCTTCAAGGGATTGACTCCGATGATCTCAGCTGCAATATCCATATCCCGTATTGCCATCCAGCTTCTGCCAACACGCCCTCGTGTGAGATTGCGCGCTGCCCAAGCAAGCACCACAACCAGCGTCAGGCAAAACAGGTATCGCGCCGGCCCCTCTGCCTCAGCGCCGGTTACATCAAAGCCGAACATGGATCGTGCAGGTGCATTGATTTGACCTGAAGCCGAATTGTTATAAAACCACGGCACCTTATTAAACAACCACACCAGAAAGAACTGCGCAGCAAGGGTGGCAACAGCAAGATAAAAACCTTTGATACGCAATGACGGAATGCCGAAAATCAGACCTACCATTGCAGTCACCAGCCCGGCCAGTAAAACCACTATCATGATGTTTAAATCTGGAAACGCCGTCATCAGCTTATAACAAGAGTATGCCCCGACGGCCATAAAACCTCCGGTACCCAGAGATACCTGCCCGCAGTAGCCGGTCAGAATATTCAAACCCAGAGCAGCGATGGACAAAATCAGAAACGGCAGCAACACCGCACTGACCCAGTAGTCGTTTATGACAAAAGGCACCACACAAAACGCTACAAGCATCAGTGCGTAGTAGGCCCATCTGTCCTGGCGCAACGGGAATGTTTGAATATCTTCCCGGTAGCTTTTTTTAAAATCACCTGCCTGACGATAGAACATGGGTTTATCTCCACCGCTGGATTGTTAGTGTTTTCAAAGCTTGCTTACACTCGCTCAATAATTTTTTCACCGAACAATCCCTGCGGCCGGAAGATCAGAAATACCAAAGCCAATACATAGGCGAACCAGTTTTCGGTGGCTCCCCCGATCATCGGACCGATAGAATACTCAAAAAGCTTCTCACCAACGCCGATAATCAAACCACCGATGATAGCGCCGGGTATCGAGGTAAACCCACCCAGAATTAGTACTGGTAGTGCTTTTAAAGCAATGAGAGATAACGAGAACTGCACCCCCGATTTGGCACCCCACATGATTCCGGCAACCATGGCGACAAATCCGGCTATGGCCCAGACAATTACCCAGATCTTGCGCAAACTAATACCGACAGACAACGCCGCCTGGTGATCATCAGCAACCGCACGAAGTGCACGTCCGGTGCGTGTATATTGACTGAACAGCGTCAGTGAAATAACAAGAATGATGGCAACAACGGTGGCGACTACATCAAGCTTATCGATATACATGCCGTAGTAGTTACTGCCCTCCGTTGCCCACCCCGCGGTGTAGTCTTCCAGCCAAACCGACGCGCCCTGCGGCACCCCGACATCCAGTACTTTGATTTCAGAACCCCACATCAAGTCACCGAAGCCCTCCATAAAATAAGCAAGCCCGATGGTCGCCATGAACAGGATGATCGGGTCCTGGTTGACCAGATGTTTCAGCACATAGCGTTCAACCAGAAACGCGAACAGGATCATCACCAGCAACGTTAAAATAATCGCCACAAACGCTGGAAGCGTCCATCCAAATCCATGGATATGCGTACCGAAAACGGCGTTGATTAAATGTGAGAACGGCACTTGTCCGGTCTGGAATCCGACCAGTGTCATCGCTGCGAACAAGGCCATCACACCCTGCGCATAGTTGAATATGCCGGAGGCTTTAAAAATCAGAACAAAACCGAGCGCTACCAGCGAGTACATCACCCCCGCCATGAGCCCGTTTACGATGACTTCCAGTGTGTAGAGAAA
>CALLLY010000393.1 GCA_938008205.1 uncultured Granulosicoccaceae bacterium | reverse complement strand
AGGAAGTGCGGTTTATGACGGAACCCTGAGAAACGGCGCGATATCGGTTAACGACGCGCAGCGAGGCGAGGTCTTAGAGTTGAATGGTCTGCCAGGGCAGGATGTTCAGATCTCAGGCGCATTTGGAAGCCCGGCAAGTATTACTGCGGCAGCATGGGTCAATGCCTATTCGGGTTATTCAGAGGTGATTTCCATAGGCGGTGGTGCATTTGATATAAGGGTTGATGATCCAAATGCTAACGGGAAGGTAGTCGCCTTCTACTTCGACGGTTCGCAATATCATGTCGCAGAATCTGATCAATCTATTCTTAATAGTGGATGGCGTCATCTGGCTGCAAGTTTCGATAACACAACCAGAAAAATCACGTTGTATATCGACGGGGTAGAAGCGGCGAGTACTACAGGTGTCAACCCGATCAGTTACTCAGGTAATAGTTATGTTGGTTCCAATAATGGCGCCAGTTTGCATCTTTCCGGGAGAGTTGATGATGTACGAGTCTACGACCAGGCCCTGACTGCAGAGCACATCCGCGGGCTTGCATCGGATAGTTCAGATGCAAGTGAAACGATTGAGATCAATGTTCTGCCGGTCAATGATCTTCCGAGAGTTAGTGATCTGCAGGGTGATCTAATACAGATTACCAACGATGGTACTTCACATCCGCTGGATGTTGCAGTGCCTGTCAGTATTCGCGATATAGACAATACTCACTTCGACACCGGCTTCCTGCTTGTCACCGGCAACGGATTCGATGCTCTTGATCAGCTCGATATTTTAACTGGCAATGTCGACCTTTCTGCCGGGTTGACCAGCGGATCTGTGGTGTCGGTGTCAGGTATTGCCATCGGTGCGCTTTCAGATGTTTCTAATAATAAGCTTCGCATTGATTTAAATGCCAATGCTACAGACGTGAGAGTGGAGTCTTTGTTAAGTGCTGTTGCCGTCAACAGTACCTCACAGAACTTTGGATATCGAAGTGTCAGCCTGTTGTTCGACGACGGTGCAGGAGGATCGGATGACTCTCAAGTTGATATCAATGTTGCGTCTGCGTCACACGGAACGGTCACTGCCACTGAAGACGTTACTTATACTTTTAAGACCACAGATTTTAATATTTCAGGTAACACCGGATCAGATTTTCGCGATATCACAGTCACCAGGCTGCCCGCAGTCGGTATCTTGCAGCTGAATTCGATACCGGTTGTTGCCAATCAGACTATTAGCAAGGCAGATATTACTACTGGAGGACTTTCCTATATTCCGGCTGACAATGACTTCGGAACTGCTATAGCTGATCTGCAGTTTGTGTCGAATACCGGCAATAAAACCGTCACAATCCTGCCTGGTAGTCCTAACCAGTTTACTGTGGGTGAGTCGGAACTTGCTAACACCAATGAAATACTCGGCAGTGAGGCCAACTTTAGCAAAAATGGCACTTCTCCGCTTCGAATTCTGATTGGGGAAACAGAAAACAACATAGATGCATTGTACCTGGCAGGTGGTGATGTGTTGTTTAACGGTTTTGTTCTGGATACTGCGCTCGACGCGTCTGAACTGGCCGCCATTGATACCTGGGTGAAAGGCGGAGGCGTTTTGATCTCCACATCGGATGCTGACTACGCCGATCCGATCGCTGAACACTACGGTCTGCCGGTTACGCCTACCGGTGTGAGTGTGTGGAACATCGTCGATAATACGCACCCTGTTATCAACGGGCCGTTTGGAGTCGCCGGTGATGTCGATGATCCGCTATTTGCTGTAGGCACAATCGGTAACTTTAATCGTTTACACCTGTTACCCGACGATGTGGAAATTGCCAAAGATTCAGTATCCGGTGAGCCTACGATAGTACTCAGACAGGTCGGTTCCGGGTGGATACTGTTTGCTGCGGATGAAGGGTTGTTTCGCGAAGCGATGACTGGCGGTGGTGACGTCTTTACTCCCAACGATATAGTGGCAGCCAACTCACTGGCCTGGGCTGCCAGTGCCGTCGCACCTCAGATTTTTCAGATTAATATCGATGTAACAGCAGTTAATGACGCGCCGGTATTTTCGTCGTTGCCAGTGCATCAGGTGGCCAATACCGATTCTTCTGTTAATCGTGCCGATAGCACCGCAGTGGCTGACCTCGATGGTGATGGAACTCCGGAAGTCATTGTGGTCGATTCTGGCAGCGGCGAAATCATTTCATATCAGGTTGACGAGGTCTCGTCGCTTGTTGAAAAAACGGTTATTGGAGATGGATTTATTGAACCTGCAGAAGTGGTTGTCGCAGATCTCGACGCAGACGGCGATAACGACATTGTTGTAGCTGACTACAATAATTCGCAGGAAAACCTGCTGATACTTGAAAATGACGGTATCGGAAATTTCACTAAATCTGTACTCGATAGTACAACAGGTGGGGCCATACAGGTTGATGTCGGAGATCTGGATGGCGATAGTGATATTGATATTGTTGCCAATCACTGGTGGTCTGGCGAGCTGGTCTGGTTCGAAAACCAGGGTGGTGGTGCCTATAGTCGTAGCGTTATTGATACCCAGTCTGGAGGTACGGCTGTTGACGTTGCCGACGTCAATGGCGATGGCCTTGTAGATATTGTCGCGTCTTTCCGGAATTCGAATGTTGTTGCGTACTATGAGAACAATGTTGCGGCAAGTTTTACCACTACGCAGTATTCAGTCTCGAATGCATATGACGTTGTGGTTGCTGATCTTGATGGAAATAGCAGTGCCGATATTGCCTATGCAGGCTTAAACGGAACCACAGGATGGCTGAAAAGTGACGGGCTGACGAGTCCGTCATTTAGCGATGTACCATTACCTAATCTCGGGCGTACTGTTCACATCAGTGCTGCAGACATCGACGGTGACGGAGATAATGATCTACTGACTGCCAGAGACACTGACGGTGAGTTTTCTTTACTTGAAAATAACGGCAACGGGGTATTCACCGCCAGTACCTTCGCACAGGGGGGATCGCCGCAGAGTATTACTACCGCGGATCTTGATGCCGATGGTGATCTGGAAATTATCGCGGCAGACTCGGGCAGCCTCGATGTACGTATTTTTGAGAATCACGGCGCAGGTGAATTCACCCGATTCAGCACCAATGAAGATACACCGGTTAATATTTTATCAATTTCGGTGCAGGACATAGATGTTGGTGTTGCCGGTTTGCAGACAGATATTGTTGTGACTAACGGCACTATTGATCTGAATAGTCTTAGTGGTTTGAGTTTCGATATTGGGAACGGCGTTGAAGACAACATTCTGCGTTTTACCGGAGCGCTGACAGATCTCAACCTGGCACTTGCCTCACTGCGATTCGATCCGATGCAGAATTACAGTGGCACTGCCACCGTACAGATCACCGTTAGTGATCTGGGAAATTCCGGAACCGGAGGTGCAAAGCTGGCTCAGGAGACGATTTACATTGATGTGCTTGAAGTCAATGATGTGCCCGTAGTCAATGGTATTGACTCTGGTCAATTATCATATCTGGAGAACAGTGGTGCTCTGGCATTACTTTCAACGCTAAGCATTTCAGATGCTGACAATTCAAACTTACACTCGGCTGAAATCAGTATTACCGGAAACTATGCCGCGGGGGAAGATGTACTCTCCTTTGTTGATAGCGGGAATATTACAGGCAGTTGGAATGTGGCGACCGGTTCATTGACGTTGAGCGGGGTAGACACGGTTTCAAACTACGTGCTGGCTCTTCGCAGTATCACCTTCGAAAATGCCAGTGAAAATCCTGCAGCAGGTGTTCGAACAGTAAGTGTTCAAGTCAATGATGGAACAGCTGACTCTGCCCCGGTTGATCGTTTTGTAAATGTAATTGCGGTGAATGACGCGCCCGAATTGTCAGCGGTAGAAGTAGACAATCTGTCATACACCGAAAACGACGGAGCCGTTGCTGTGTCGTCAGTCATCACTCTGGTTGACCCGGATGACGGTATGCTCGAGTCTGCTGTGGTGAGAATCGCACCAGACACATTTGTATCTACCGAAGATGTCCTGTCCTTCACGACGCTTGGGAACATAACCGGTACATGGAACGACTCTACCGGGATGTTGTCGCTTACAGGTATCGACACGTTAGCCAACTACCAGGCTGCTCTGCGTAGTGTCACCTACCAAAATACCAGCGAAAACCCTGAAGAGGGGAGGCTGAATGTTGTATTCAAGGTGAATGATGGAGACGAAGATTCAAATCGCCCGGAACGACAGATTGACATAATCGGTGTTAATGATGCTCCGGAGTTATCTGCAATTGAAGTATCAACACTCTCCTTTACCGAAAATGATGATTCTCGATCAGTAACGTCTACTATTACGCTGGAGGATATTGATAACGACAGACTCGATTCAGCTGTGGTTGAGATAGCGCTCGGGTATGAGAGCGGTGAAGATATTCTTGAATTTACCAATACGTCGAAAATAACTGCTGTATGGAACCCGGCTACGGCACAACTAACACTGAGTGGAACCGATACGGTAGCAAACTACCAAACGGCCTTGCGCTCTGTGAGTTATGTTAATAGTAGTGAAAACCCGCAGGCTGGCGCCAGAAGTATCGTGTTTACTGTTGCCGATGAAAGCGCATATTCTAATTCATTGACTCGTGAAATCTACGTGTCACCGGTAAACGATGCTCCGGTAATCAGTGATCTGGAAATCGCAGCGCTAAGTTATGTTGAAGGCGCTGGTGCGGTAGCAGTTACCTCCACAGTATCGCTTGCCGATGTGGATCACGAGACTCTTGAGGGCGCACAGATAGCAGTTACTGCTAATTACTTCAGTACCGAAGATGCATTGTCGTTTACTGATACTGCGAATATAGCTGGCAGCTGGGATGCTAATACCGGAATACTGACACTCACCGGTACTGACACCGTAGACAACTATGAAATCGCTCTGCGCAGCGTGACCTATCAAAATACCAGTATTAAACCTGTACAACTGGATCGTACTGTTGAATTTCAGGTTTTTGACGGAACAGATACTTCTCAACCGCAGTACCGGCAGATAGCCGTGTCTGGAATTAACTCAGAACCTGTGTTGACCGGGCAGGAAGCGGCATCGCTGGCCTATGTTGAAAACTCCGGGCCTGTCGCCGTAACCTCATCGTTATCACTAACAGATATTGATGATACGCTGGTGGAAAAAGCTGTTGTACGGATTGCTACGAATTATCAATCAGCTGAAGATTCACTGACCTTTGTCAACACCACCGCGATCACTGGTAACTGGGACGCTGGCGGCGGAGTTTTATTATTAACAGGGGCTGATACTCTCGCTGCTTACCAAACTGCACTGCGCAGTGTCACTTATGACAACAACAGTGATAATCCTGCTGAGCTGATACGCTCCATTGAGTTCACCATTAACGATGGTAAAGTGGATTCCAATGCTGCTATTCGCGACATAAACATCATTGCAGTTAATGATCCGCCTGTGGTCGATAACCTTGAAATCCCAGATCTTGTTTACACAGAAAATGATGGTCCGTTAGCTATCAGCTCAACGTTATCTCTGACCGACAGTGACAGTGGTAGCCTCAGTTCTGCACAGGTGAGCATTGCAAACTACCAATCGGCTGAGGATGCACTGGCGTTTTCCGACACCGTAAATATTGAATCACACTGGGATGCTGCGAATGGTGTGCTGACCCTGACGGGTGTGGACACCGTTGCCAATTACGAATCTGCCCTTCGCAGTGTTACCTATGCAAATAGCAGTGAATCTCCGAATACACTTGATCGAGTAATAGAATTTTGGGTCAATGATGGAATGACTGACTCGAATGTTCAAACACGTACCATTGTCATTACTGATCAAAACGATGCACCGCTTATTAATGATATTGAGTCATCACCACTGGACTATATCGAGAATAGTGGTCCGTTAGCGTTAACGTCTTCACTGACGACTCTGGATATCGATAGCGTGGATTTTCATTCTGCAGTTGTTAAAATTGGCTCCGGATTTGTCTCTGGTGAAGATGTTCTGCATTTTACTGATACTCCTACTATTGCGGGATCATGGGATGCCGTGAGTGGTCAGTTGTCATTGAGTGGTGTAGATACTGTTGCTGCTTATCAGATTGCGATGAGGAGTATTACTTTTGAGAACACGAGTGAGAATCCAACATCAGGACTGCGAACGGCAGAATTTCATGTCAATGATGGTCTCGCAGTTTCCAATATTCTAAGTAGAGACATCCAGGTGACTGCGGTTAATGATGCACCGTTCATGTCTGCGATAGAGACTACAGAACTCGTTTATATTGAGAATAGTGGAAGTCTCCCGATCACTTCGGAAATCGTGCTGAGTGACGTCGACGACATTGATGTTGAATTTGCTGTAGTGCGGATCAGCAACGGCTATGTGAGTAGTGAAGATGTTCTGGCTTTTACTGACACTGCCAGTATCAGTGGAACCTGGGACGAGGTCACCGGTACTCTGACGTTGTTAGGCACAGAGACCTTAACCAAATATCAGGCAGCGTTGCGAAGTATCACTTATGAAAATACCAGTGACAATCCCGCTTTAAACAATCGAACCGTGACATTTACCGTTAGCGATGGTGATTTTAATTCAGCTTTTGTTAGCAGAGAAGTGAGCGTCATCGCGGTAAATGATGCGCCCTTCACCTCGATTGACGAACCCTTTCCTGTTGAATATCTGGAGAACTCCCCGGCAAGTCCAGTGACCGCTTCATTTCAAGCTGGTGACATAGACAGTGCACAATTGCAATCTGCAATGGTTCGGTTTTCCGGTGGATATGTGCCGGGTGAAGATGTACTGGCCTATCCGGCTGCCAGTGCTGCGCTGGCTGGCAATTGGGATCCGGCAAACGGGGTTCTGACGTTAACCGGAATCGAAACTCTGGTGAATTACCAGGCGGCGCTGCGAAGTATCACTTATGAAAACCTCAGTGAAAATCCATCTGCCGGGCTTAGAGAAATAGAATTCTCAGTGTTTGATGGCGCGTTGAATTCAAGTGTTTCTACTCAGACTATTCAAGTGTCATCAGTGAATGATGTGCCGGTTCAATCCAATATTGAGGTATCTCCCTTGCTTTACTCGGAAGGGGATGCCCCGTTATTGATAACCAACACACTGGCACTTTCAGATCTTGACGATACCGAGCTACGATCGGCTTCTGTTCAGATTGTAGGAAACTACAATGCTTTTGAAGATGTGTTGACCTATGACGGGCCGACCGGCATTACGGCCGTATGGAACAGTAGCACGGGTTCTCTGCAACTCAGTGGCACTGATTCACTGGAGAATTACCAGGCTGCGTTACGCGGGGTGCATTATCACAATAGCAGTGATGATCCCTCAGCGTTAACGCGAATCATTGAGATTTCGGTGAGTGACGGCGCGGCTGAATCACTCAAAGTGGTCAGGGCTATTGTTATCGTGCCTGAAAATGATCCGCCTGTACTGTCCAGCATAACGTCGTCACCACCGACACACTTTGAAAATACCGAAGGAGCACTGTTATTTCCTGCGCTGGAACTGACAGATCCGGACAACACGGAAATCCAGTCGGCGCAGATTCAGATAAGTAGCCAGTATGTGCAAGGCGAAGATTCACTGAGCTATCTCAGTTCTGGTGTAATCAACGGCAACTGGGATTCTACAGCCGGCACGCTGCATCTTGGCGGTCCTGGTTCGCTGGAGGATTTCCAGGAGGTACTTCGCACAGTAACCTACGCAAATAATAGCGACAATCCGGATACCCAAACCAGAATAATCAATGTGAGCGTGGAAGATGGTGTTGATGCTTCTAATGTTTTACAGCAGCAGGTAACCATCGTATCAATCAACGATGCGCCTACGGGTGAAAATCAGGTTATCGAAACCGCAGAAGATGTCGGGTTTGTATTTCAGAGTTCGACTTTTGGTTTTGTTGACATCGCTGAGAACCATCAATTGCAATCTGTTCGAATCACTGCAGTTCCCGTACTGGGCAAGCTCATGCATCGGAGTCAGCAGGTTATTGCCGGTGATGTTATTCCGGTATCTGATATACAGGCCGGGCAACTGACTTACGTGCCAGTGCCCGATGTTAGTGGATATGATGCTGATACGTTTTTCTTCCAGGTACAGGACAGCGGTGGTACCGAAAATGGTGGCGCCGATCTCGACAAAATTGCCCGACAGATTATTTTTAATATCAATCCGGTAAATGATCCACCGATTGGTGTTGATGTAAGGCTGACCGGTCTTGAAGACACAGCGATAACAATGGCAGTGGATGATTTCGGATTTTCAGATCCGGCTGATAATCATGCGCTGAAGTCGATTGTTATCAGCAGGCTGCCGGACGCAGGTGATTTGTATTTAGATGGTGTGAAAATCTCGCCGAACATCCCTGTCGAGACCGCAGACATCGCCGCTGGAAAATTCGTATTTCTTCCTGCAGAAAATCAATTCGGAAATAACTACGCATCGTTTGA
>CALLLY010000392.1 GCA_938008205.1 uncultured Granulosicoccaceae bacterium | reverse complement strand
ACCACTACGCACGGTACGCCGGCAAAGGTGCACGATCCTGCAGATCAATACAGCGTCGAAGCATAATTTCAGTCATTTGCTCTCGAACCTCTGCATGCTGCGGACTGTCATACAGATTAACCAGCTCATGTGGGTCATTGAGGAGGTCATACAACTCACTCCAGCTCTCCCCCTCTCGAAGTGACATCCGATAACGATCGGTCACCACTGTTCTCACCCGCTGCGGCTGATCAAAGCCGGTCATGGTTCTCTGGCTGTCTTCCTCCACCATAATTGCCTCCGGTGCAGCTGTCGTGAACAGATCACGCCCCTGAATGCCGTTGTAAGGCTGCACCCCTGCACTGGCCAGAAAGGTTGAAGAGATATCTATCGATGACGCAAGGCTGGCATCAGTAGCAGCACCGGACTTTGTTGGATCCGACCAGATAAACGGCACCCGAATCAACCCCTGGTAGTGAAGCAACAGCTTCAGCATCAAGCCATGATCCCCCATGTAATCACCATGATCAGACGTAAACACAACGATGGTATTTCCACTCAATCCAGAGGCTTTGAGCTGCGCCAGTATCCGGCCAATCGCATCATCTATCATTGTGATCATGCCGTATGTGAGCGCAATGATTTCTCTGGCCTCACGTTCGGTTACAGCAAAGGGACTCTGATTGTCTCTCGGGTCAGTGCCGTCTTTCATCGCTTGTTGCATGGCAAGAATCGGAGGCAGATGCCCCTTACCAAAAGACTCCGGCAGCTGTATCTGATCGGGATCATACATATCCCAGTACTTACCGGGCGGCGTAAACGGATGATGCGGGTCGGGAAAAGACACCTGCATAAAAAATGGCTGATCACTCGTTGCCTGTGTACTCAGCCACTCTGTGGAACGCTCTGCGATCCAGCTGGTTGAATAAAGCTCTTCAGGAACCGATGTTCTCCACGCCTGCGGTGCACTTATCCGATTATCCCGAATAGCATTTTCAGGCCCAACCAGCTGATCAAAATCGCTTCGTTGCGCTCGCGCCCACAACAGGTAGTCACCACATGCCAAATCTGCATGATCGGCAGTCACCTCTACGTGATCAAAGCCGTAAAAGTGGTCGTCAATTCTATCGGCTAAAGGCTCCGACCAATCACCACTCAATTCAAGGTCGTACTCTTTACTGTGCCTGTTATTTTTGAAGGCGTCGCGCAGATGAGCAGAGGGTTGCGTCTTACCGGGCTCAGCCTGAAACGTATTTGTTGCTGGAAGCCCGGTGAAGCTTTGTAAATGCGATTTACCAATCAATGCCGTTTGATAACTGGCATCCCTCAGTAGTTCAACAAATGTGGTTTGATCTTTAGACAACGGGATTCCGTTGTGGCGCGCACCATGTAGTGAGCTCATGCGCCCCGTCATGATAGAGGCCCGGTTTGGCATACAAATCGGGTTAGCTACATAAAACCGGTTCCAGCGGGTACCGGACGCCGCTATCGAATCAATGTGCGGTGTTTTTACCACCGAATTTCCATAACAGCCCAGATGATCAGCCCGATGCTGGTCGGTAATAATAAACAGAAAATTGGGTTTGTTATTCGTTGCCATTATTGGTTTACCGATGCCGCTTTGTGATGATCAAAAAGCACTAATAAGATTCCTGTAAAGATTGCAGGGAGATAAATTGCCGGACTCATCGCAAGCGCTGCAAAGGCTGCTACAAACCTCAGCACAGTTTCAACAACACTTAGTCGACGGCGATCAAACATTGAAAGCGCCGATGAAAACAGCCAGATACAAAAGCAGGTTCGACATACAATGCTAATAAACGCGAAGAGTTCAAACTCCTCGATAATAAGAATGGTGGGATAAAACGCAAATACAAACGGAATGACAAATTTTGCCATCCCCAACCGAAACGACATGAACGCAGTCATCAACGGGTTGGCACCCGCAATGGGTGCGGCAGCGTATGCAGCTATCGCCACCGGAGGTGTCAGCGAGGATGCCACGCCATAGTAAAAGACAAACATATGCGCCGTGAGCATTGAAATGCCAAGCGCCTGAATGGCTGGCCCCATCACCAGAATAATAATCAGATAGGCCGGTAGTGTTGGCATGCCCATTCCGAGTATCAGCGCACCAACCATTGCAACCAACAGCGCCGAGAACAGACTTTCGCCTCGAATAGCTCCGATCAGATCGGCAAGCTTTAAGCCCACGCCGGTGGAGTCGAGCGCACCCACCAGAATACCGATTGCAGCAATCGCGATTAACAGCTTCGCCCCGGACTCTGAACCCTTCAAAAAGGATCGCCATACTCTTAAAGGATCGCGTCTTACCTCGGGATTGATCAGGCACAACGCGAGCAACACCACAACGGCATAAAATCCAGCCGCCGATGTGGAGTACCCGGCAATCAGTGTCGCAATCACCGTGATGATCGGCCCGATAAACAATATCGAATTGATTAAATCGACACGGGTTATTTGATCATCGATGGTTAGTACCTGTGGCTCAATACCTTGTCGTCTGGATTCGACAGTTACTGCGCAAAACAAACTGAAATAATAGAACAGCGCAGGCAACAGCGCCGCGACAATAATATTCAAATAGCCAACACCGGTGAGGTCAGCCATAACCAGTGCTGCTGCCCCCATGATCGGTGGCATTATCTGACCACCCGAAGACGCCGTCGCTTCAATACCGGCAGCAAATGTCGGTGAGAAGCCGCGCTTTTTTATCATTGGAATGGTAAAGGTACCGGTTCCTACAATATTCGCGACTGTCGAGCCGGACATCGTGCCAAACATAGACGACGCCAGAATGGCCGCATGGGCAGGCCCGCCACGGGTACGACGTGTGGCCAGAAAAGCAAACTTTAATAAGGTATCACCCGCACCGGTGCCTTCCAGCAACACACCGAAAATGATAAAGATAAACACCGTGCTTAAGACGATATTGGTGATCGAACCGAACACACCTTTATTGGTGTTGTACCAGAGCGCTTCGGCAACTTCTTTTAACGAAAAACCGGTGTGCGCCAGAATACCGGGAAGGTTTTCTCCAAACAGCAAATACAGCACACCAAACGTGCCCACACAGAACAACCCCCAACCCCACAACCTGCGGCACAACTCAAGAAACACCACAAGGCCGGCCAGCGCGGGAATCGCATCTTTAGTGGAAATATCATACAGGGCGGTCTCCATTTCATTTTGTACGAAATAGAATGACCATATTGCCCACAGCCCCAGTACAAGCAACGCGAGGTCGATAACCAGATTCAACGCAGTGACACGGGGTACCGGGTCTTGTGAGTTATCGCTAACACGCGACACCAAAACAGCGACCAGCAACGCTAACGCAAAGCCAAGCGCACGATGCAGCTTGGGATCGATAAGCCCGATCCCTGAACTGTATAGCGCGATAAGCCCCAATACAAAACAGGCAACAGCGCAGACTACGCCGCGTAGTTTGCTTTGTCGCACTGACAAAGCGACTGCATCCTGCTTACCGTCGTGATCAATCACAACAGAGTCGGTGTGGCAATTGATCGACAGTTAACAGGTTACGGCTTTATCTCTGCCGGAATTTCTATACCAGCTTCCTCGTAGTATTTTGCAGCACCAGGATGAAGCGGCACATTCACAGAAGTAAATGCAGTTTCAGGAGTGACTGCCTTCAGGAAAAACGCGGTGGCGTGTACGTCTTCCAGATTTTCCCAAAATGATTTTGTTGCTGCGTACACCACATCGTCCGCAACTGCCGCATGCGTTCCAACAAATTGTGTAAAACCCAACGCGGTAATTTGCGTCTGGTTTAGCTGGCCTTTGTACAATCCCCCATCAAACTGCAACATACCGCGTCCCGGTCTGCCGAACAGTTTTTGCATGGCTTCTGTTTCTATAACACTGTCAGGGATAGACAAAATACGAAACTCCCCGGACAATCCATAACGCTCAATGTTGGCCGAGCCAACTTCGGCAGGCCTGACCATCATATCTATTTTGCCGTCAGCCAGCGCAGTGTAGCCCTCACCCCAACTGAGCCGAACCGCTTTGTAGTCATTGCCAGGCTCATAACCGGTGATAATTTTTATCAGCGCTTCAGAAGTAGCTGAGGCGGAGCCGGCAGGTGGTCCGGTAAATACGGTTTTGCCTTTGATATCTTCCCAGTTTTCTATTCCGGAACCCGCAAGTGTCACCGGGTGGTAGGCACCTGCCTTAAAGCCGACAATAGCTCGCAGATTTTTAGACAACTCCGCTGCGTTCTCGACCTTCTCATACATTCTTTTCTGACCTGCCATCAGGCCTACCAGAGACGGCACACTGGAAAAGAAATCAATCTCTCCCCTGGCGCCTTTAAGCATGGACTTGGTAAGCGTTTGACCGGCATTCACCTGAATATCAACGTCAGCTTTGCCCGCCTGCGTCGTGAAGGCAACAAACATCGCATGGACAGGATCTCCCACTCCGGCAGTTTCACCCTTGTATATTTGCGCTCCGGCCGACAGCGAAAACGAAACTGCGACAAGTGAGACGCAGGAAATCAACAACTTACGGATAATATTCAAGAGCTTCCCCCAGTGATCATCGATTCGACAAGGGAATCGTAGCAAATCGCCACACATCAGCGATAATAAAAATAATCGTTGAATACATAAAATATTGCTATGAATATTGACCCGAAGCATCTGGCACAGCTTTCAATAATTTTGGAAACCGGCTCATTTCAAAATGCTGCAAGCCGCCTGAACCTCACCCAGCCGGCCCTTAGCAGAAATATGCGCACGCTGGAAAGCCGGCTCGGGGCTGTTCTGTTCCAACGCGATGGACGGCGCTCGGTACCCAATGCACTCGGTCGCCGCCTGGCAAGAACGGGCCTAACAATCCGCATGGCTGAAGAACAAGCCAGCAACATCGCAATGCAATCGTCTCTCGGCACTATTGGCGAGCTACGATTCGGTGCCCCGCCAATTGTGGCTGGCCGCTTCATTTCGGAAAGCCTGTCAGCGTTTATTAAACTAAATCCCAATTGCAGTGTGGTACTGCGCACCGGCCTGGTATCAGAACTGCGGGCAATGCTGGATCGGGGGCAAATCGATTTCATGCTCGGCCCGCAAAGGGTTGTTGATCTTGAAGAGGGGTTAGAGTTTAATCACCTGATTGATGATCGAGTAGGCATCCTGTGTCGCAATGGACATCCGCTTACCAGTCAGAAACAGGTTCTGCCAGAGGACCTTAAAGCACAATCCTGGTTACTGCACTCAAAAGGCAGCCTTCTCAGACAACAGACAGAAGCTGCGATGGTGGCTGCAAAAATTGCAACCGTCCAAACAACGATTGAAACGGACTCGATACGTTCAGCACTGGAAATAATCGCCAACACCGATCTGATCACCTCTATGCCGCGCGCTACAACACGGCCCTATCTTGAAAACAACCTGGTATTCCTTAACTTCGACTCACCGCATTTTCAACGGCCACTCGGTGTTATCAGACGACTTGACGCGTCTGATAGTCCACTTGAAATACAGTTCCTAAAGGTGCTTTCGTCCTATATAGAAAAAAATAGCATTTAGACTTTGTGTCAGTAGAACTGCAGTAAGAAAGTTTGACAGACCCCGTCTTTAGCGATCAAAACTCGAACGGTAGAGAGTTGAAGTGCACACCAGAAATCGTTGTTGTTATAACCGGACAATCCACGCGGTAATTTTACCCTGCAAAAAGCAGTCAACCGCGATACCTTTGCCCCACGATTTACGCCATTCGAGCAAGATCGCCAATTCTTATCAATGTAAAAGGACAGACGAAATGAAAAACGTTATCGGTGCACTGACAATATCTTCTATGGTAATTCTCTCAGGCTGCGAGATTTTTACAAACCTGAATATGACGGCAAGCCTGGTGCCTCAGAATGGCGGTGAGGTAATAGAGGATGACGGGATTATCAGCGATGGTATTGATGTAGTCACATTCCAGCCCCGCGCCA
>CALLLY010000391.1 GCA_938008205.1 uncultured Granulosicoccaceae bacterium | reverse complement strand
GGAGCACCGTAGTGTTCAGGCGCATAGTTGTCAAAGCGCGTCCACTGACCGTTAAACGTCAATCGAACGCTGCCGGTAGGACCGTTACGTTGTTTGCGGATAAGAATTTCCGCTGTGCCTTTGTCAGGTGAGTCGGGGTTGTACACCTCGTCACGGTAGACAAATGCAATCACATCAGCATCCTGCTCAATCGCTCCGGACTCGCGCAAATCCGACATAATGGGTCGTCTGTCGGGACGATTCTCCAGGCTGCGATTGAGCTGCGATAACGCAATGACCGGCACCGACAGTTCTTTTGCCAATGCTTTGAGTGAACGGGATATTTCAGAAATCTCCGTTGCCCGGTTCTCAGCGCGGTTGCCGGTTTGCATCAGCTGAAGATAATCAATTACTACCAACCCGATGCCGCCTTGCTCTCGCGCCAGTCGGCGGCAGCGTGCGCGCACCTCTGTGGGTGACATTGCCGGGGTTTCATCAATAAAAATCCGGCTGTGCTGGTGCAATATGTTGGTTGCCGAGGTAATTCGCGCCCAGTCCGCATCATTGAGTTGACCGTTTCTCACACGGTTGAGCTCAATTTTGCTCAGTGACGCAATCATTCTCATACACACCTGCTCGCCTGGCATTTCCATACTGAACATGGCTACCGGCAGTTCCTGGCTAAGCGCTACGTTTTCAACAATGTTCATCGAGAAGGAGGTTTTACCCATCGATGGTCGACCAGCAACAATGATCAGATCCGATTTTTGTAGTCCCGAGGTCAGTTTATCGAGATCTTTGTAGCCGGTGGAGATACCGGTCAGCGAACTCGGGTTAGCACCGAGCTCCTCAAGCTTTTCTTTAGTCAACTGCATGATATCGCCGACTTTCGTCAGCCCAGCGGTGGCACGACTGGTTTGATCCGCAATCGCAAACATCTGGGATTCAGCCGAATCAAGAATCTCGGCCACTCCGAGTCCCTCCGGTCGGAACGCCAGATCTGCTACCGAGTTGCAGGTTGAGATCAACTGACGCAGAACCGATCTTTCACGAACAATCATGGCGTAAGCGACAATGTTGGTCGCACTTGGTGTTTGCTCTGCCAGTTCTACGAGATAGGGCAATCCACCAGTCTCACCAAGATCACCGTTACTCTCGAGACGCTCGGTAACAGTGACAGCATCGCGAGGTGCGTTGCGTTCTGCCAGCGATTCAATCGCACGGAAGAAGAGTCGGTGGTCGTGGCGGTAGAAGTCTTCTTCCACGACAACATCGGCAATTTTGTCCCACGCATCCGGATTAAGGATGAGCGCGCCAATCACCGACCGCTCAGCCTCAATAGAATGAGGGGGCAGCCGAATTTCGTTGGGATCTTTCTCTACCGGCGGGAATCGGGTTGCCAAGACATAGCCATCTACTGAGGGTGGCTGACAATTCTACCGGCTTTAAAGCAGCAGAACGATAAATAAACCAGACTTAAAATTACCGCGAGTGGTGCATCGAGGATTGCATCAAAGCCTTAGCAGGATCTTTCACACCAACCCTTTAGAGAACTTCGTAAAAGGTAAATCCTGCCTGGCGCTTGAGGGAGTTGTGGCAGCGCGTGTTTAAGGTGATGTTCAAGAATCCCATGCGTCAACAGCCGGGAATGCCGAGGTTAGCCTCGCTCACGCGTCGGTCTTCCGGTCGACTGTGCAACATCAAACCGGCTCGCACAACGCCCTCTTGGGAGGGTGCTGCAACAAGCTCGATTGACACCTCCCGCCAGCGGGAGGGTCAGATTTTCAGCGCCGGGGTGGGCGATCACCCACAGCGTGTAGTTGATCAATGCTCATAACCAATAAAGCACCAATGCCCTACGAAAACCTAGACAAAAAGAGGCTTTATTCCTCTTCCCCTTCAACAATGACCTTCACAGCCACATCGATTTCCGGATGTATGTGCAACACGACCTCGTGCTCACCGGTGTTGCGCAGTGGGCCATCCGGGAGGCGAAGTTCGCGTTTTTCAACCGGCTTGTTTGCCGCATTAAACGCTGAAGCAATTTCATCCGCGCCAACTGAACCGAAAAGCTTACCCTCATTACCAGAACGAGCCAGAACAGTAACCGAAGCGCCTTCAAGGGCTGCAGCACGCTGCTTTGCCGCTTCAAGCAATGATGCCTGTTGCGCTTCGTACTCAGCACGGCGAGCTTCAAACTCAGCCAGGTTGGTTTTGGTTGCCATCTGCGCTTTGCCATTCGGCAGCAGAAAGTTCCGGGCAAAACCGGGCTTCACGTCAACCAGATCACCCAGGTTGCCAACGTTGCTGATTTTTTCAAGCAAGATGACTTGCATAGTCTTTCACCTTCTATTGTTTATCTTCGTCGGGGACCTTGCTCCCCACCTTTTGTCTAACATCAAACCATGCGTCGGTAATGCCGCAAACCCCAAGGAAGATAAGCGACTCCGGCATGGTAAGCAAAATAAAACCATATGCAGCGACCAGCCATGCTCCGCTTAAACCGCGGCGCTTAACAATCGCGTGCAATATTGCGGTCCCCTGCAACACAAACACTGCGCAAACCAGCATTGCAAGCGCCGTTAGCAATTCGGCTCTAAGCAATACCGCACCGCCGACAATCAGCAACCCAATGCTACTCGCTGCTATCCCGAATCGCAGCTCGTGAAATTCTTTCTGAAGCCCACCGGGATTAAACAACCGGGCCTGCCATGCTCGGGCGAGGAACAAGCTTAGCGCCGCCACCAGAAACCACATCGCAGCATAAAGCCCTGTGATGTACTTACTGGCGGTTTCCAGCATCCGGGCCCTGAGCTCGGGGTCCATCTGCTGGAATTGCGCGGGCAACAACTGTGGATTTTCCAACACTCTGGTGAAAAGGGTACGCCAGATGCCGGAAACATCAGGCACTGCTGCGAACACCGAAACCAGAACCGTTGCGACTAACGCCGCTCCAGCCAGAATCGCCAGATCCAATCTGACAGTGTCACGGAGGACCCACGCCATCACAATAACCGGCAACCAGGAAGACAACATCACTGCAGCCGGAGCGAGTGTTGGCAATGCTGTCATGAGTGCTATGGTGGTTGAAAACAACAGTGAGATTGCCACTGCAATCCCACCCGACTTCAACCCCAGTCGCAACCAGATCAGCGCGACAATCGCACTGCTCACAACCACCAGCGGCGCAAGCAGCGTTGACAACACCAATGTGCTGGACGCGACAATTGCCCCCTGCACCGGTCCACGCACCGCGTAGCCCGCGAGCGCCTGAAACATTACAGCGCCAGTTCTATCGTTGCAGAACTAACTGTTCCTGAGGCCCTAGTGTTGATCGCTATAAGGCAACAGCGCCAGGTAACGCGCACGCTTAACGGCGGTCGCAAGTTGTCGTTGGTAACGAGCACTGGTACCGGTAATTCGACTCGGTACAATTTTACCGGTTTCGGTGACGTAAGCCTTAAGCAGCTCAAGGTCTTTGTAATCGATGTGCTGAATGTTTTCAGCAGTAAAACGGCAGTATTTTTTTCTACGGAAAAAACGAGCCATGCTTATTCTCCAGTCTCTGAATCAGCGGTCGCAGCAGCGTCAGCGGGTGCATCACCCGAGGCGGCCGGCGTTTCTGCAGCGGTTTCGACAATCGAAGGCTCGCCCTTGTTAACGTCGTACGCAGGACGGTCTTCGGAGTCATTGCGACGTGGCCGATCGTCGCTGCTGCGCTTTTCGTCCTCTTCACGCTTGAGAAGCGGAGACTCAGCAGTAACCGGTGCCTTACGGTTGAGTACCATGTGGCGAATCACTGCATCGTTAAAACGGAATGCGCTGGTCAGCTCTTCGAGCGTCTCATGTGTGCATTCGATGTTAAGCAGAATATAGTGCGCTTTGTAGACCTTGTTAATGGGATAGGCAAGCTGACGTCTGCCCCAGTCTTCTTCGCGATGAACTGTGCCGCTGGCATTTTCGATAATGCCACGGTAGCGTTCTACCATCGCCGGAACCTGTTCGCTCTGGTCAGGGTGTACCAGAAACACGATTTCGTAGTGTCGCATAATTGCTCCTGTGAGAAATTGCCCGCACTTTCAGTCTGTACTGGACAAGGAGTGGATGAATGGTTGGTAACCGCCAAGTATAACACAGCTGTGCCGGCCTGGTATCGATTTATGCAGGTCTATTTACCTGAATTATCACGTTGGCGAACCACCTCGTACAGACAAACTCCGGTTGCCACTGAAACGTTAAGGCTTTCGACAGAGCCGCGCATAGGAATACGAATTAACCCATCGCATGACTCACGGGTAAGTCGTCGCAAACCACTGCCCTCTGCCCCCATCAGCAGCGCCACAGAACCGGTAAAGTCCACCGTCGTGTAATCCTGAGACGGCGCTTCCCCGGCCGCGCCGTAAAGCCAGATACCAAGCGATTTCAGCTCAGCCAGGCACCGCGCCAGATTTGCAACCCGGCAATAGGCCATGGTTTCAGCCGCACCACTGGCCACCTTTCGGACTACCGGTGTAATGCCGACACTGGCATTTTTCGGAGCAATGACACAATGCACTCCCGACGCATCAGCGGTGCGAAGAATAGCGCCGAAATTGTGCGGATCGGTGATTTGATCAAGCACCAGTACCAAAGCCGGCTCTTCCAGAGAAGACAGCATCTGCAACATCTCCGGCTCACTCATTGGCTCGCGAGGGCGGCAGAGCGCTACCACTCCCTGGTGCGGGAGCTCGCCATATTTTTGCTGAAAACTTTTCTGGTCGATCTGACCCAGTTTTACCCCTGCATCAGTCGCCAGTTTTTGCACCTGCTGCAGACGGTTGTCATTTCGTACCTGGTTAAAGTGCAATTCATCGATGAGTTTCGGGTGCTTCTGTATGACCGCGGTTACCGCGTGAATCCCGCAGATAATTTCGAGTTTCATGGTGTGTCGTTACTACGCTTGCGCTTACGACGTTCCCCGGACTTCTTCTTTTTGGCTACGACTTTGCGCGTAGACGCTTTCTTCTTCGACTTTTTTTTCTTTGATACTTTGTTATCGCGCTCGTCTTTGCTACCACGTTTCTTTTTCGATCGGCCTTTTTTTACGCCATGGCCATCACCTTCGTGCTGCTCGCTTTTTTTGCTGCGCCCGGGTTTACGTCCGCTGTTCGCAACCTCACCATCAAGCTGAAAGTCGATTTTTCTTTCATCGACATTAACCGCAGCCACGACTACCTGAATAACCTGACCCAGACCAAACTCACGGCCGCCAGCGCGACCACGCAAGCGATGGCTAACCGTATCAAACTCGTAGTAATCCTTGGGCAAGGATGTAATGTGCACCAGCCCTTCCACATGAATCGCTTTAAGCTCTACGAATACACCAAACGAAGTCACTCCACTGATGACTCCAGTGTGGGAACTGCCAATATGATCCTGCATATACTCGCACTTAAGCCAGGAGATCACATCACGCACCGCAGCTTCAGCACGCCTTTCAGTCACTGAACAATGATCACCAATCTCTGCAACACGATTACTATCGTATTCAAAACCGTCGTTATGTTTGTGTTTGAGAATGTGCTTGATTGCCCTGTGCACCATTAAGTCGGGGTAACGCCTGATTGGAGAGGTAAAGTGGGCGTAGTGTTCCAGCGCCAGGCCAAAGTGACCACTGTCGCGTGTGGTGTAGACCGCCTGATTCATTGATCGCAATAATACTGTCTGAATCACCAGTAAATCCGGCCGGTCACGAGCGGCATCAAGCGTGTGTGCATAATCTATCGCCTGCGGTTTATCACCTCCACTCAGTGACAGACCACGCTGTTGTAAAAACTTTCGCACATCCACCAGTTTGTCTTCACCCGGACCTTCATGCACACGGAATAACCCTGGAACCCTGTTACGCGCTATAAACTTCGCAGCACTAATGTTCGCCGCTATCATGCACTCTTCAATCATCATGTGGGCATCATTGCGAACTACCGGAACCAGCTGTTGGATTTTTGCGTTATCGTCAAAAACGATTCGTGTTTCGTTACTGTCAAAGTCTATCGCACCGCGTTCGGATCGTGCCGTACGCATCGCCAGGTACAACTGATGTAACGTGGTTATCTGTTTACCGAGAGCACCCAGCTTTTTTGCAACACCTTTATCTCCCGCTACAAAGGCGCCAACTTCGGTATACGTCAGGCGCGCATGCGATCGCATGGTTGCCGGATAAAAGCGCGCACGTTTAATGGTGCCTTCATGGGTAATTCCCATATCGCACACCATACACAGCCGGTTAACATCGGGATTTAAAGAACAAAGGCCATTAGAAAGACTCTCAGGCAACATCGGGATTACCCGCTGGGGAAAATATACCGATGTACCACGATTGTAGGCTTCCCTGTCCAGTGGAGAACCAATCTCTACATAGTGCGACACATCAGCAATCGCCACCACCAGTCGCCAGCCATAGGGTTTCTCTTCGGCAAATACGGCATCGTCAAAATCCCTGGCATCTTCACCATCAATAGTGACCAATGGAAGTGATCTGATGTCGCGTCGCTGTGCAATTGCATTCGGGTCGACTTCCGCACCGATAGCGCCTGCTTCCGATAACACTTCCTGCGGCCATTCGTCTGGTATGTCACGCGAACGAATCGCGATATCGATCTCCATACCCGGTGCCATGTGCTCACCCAGCACTTCAATCACCGCCCCTATCGGTGGGCGTCGGTTGGTGGGCTGCTCAACAATCTCAACCAGCACAATCTGACCATCTTTGGCCGCACCGGTATCGCTGACAAGGATCTCTACACCGATTCGTTTGTTGTCCGGGTGCAATACCGCAACACCACGACTTATCTCGATGCGCCCGACCACCGTCTTATTGGCGCGCTCGACTACCTCGACAATGGCACCTTCTGAGCGCCCGCGATTATCTGTTCCGGTAATGTGCACAACGACGCGATCTCCATCGAGCACCTTGCGCATCTGTCGGGCACTGAGATAAATATCATCATCACCCTGCTCCTTGATCAAAAAGCCGAAACCATCCGGGTGCGCTGAAACACGTCCACGGATGAGTTGCTGTTCATCCACCAGAACGTAACCACCACGGCGATTGCGAACAATCTGACCATCACGTGCCATCGCGCCAAGGCGTTTGCCAAGAGCGTCGAATTTTTCATCTCGCTGATACAATTTCAGCGAATCACCCACCTGCTCGTGCGTCATCGGACGACCTGCCCGTTGCAACAAATCCATTAACGATTCGCGGCTGGCAATTTCAAACTGGTATTTTCCGGACGACTTGCGTGCGGCTGGTTTACGGGAAGTTTTTGCAGTGCCCTTGGTACTGCTTGCCTTTTTCTTGGCCATAGTTTCTCAAACAGTTACATCAAATTTAATTCTTATGCTTTTCTATAGAAAACGACTGCTTTTCGACACATTATCGATAAAGTCAATTGACATCGACGGTGCAGACTTCTATAGTCTCGCGCTCGTGTTGGCGACCTCGTGCCGAGGTGGCGGAATTGGTAGACGCGCTAGCTTCAGGTGCTAGTGGGGGTAACCCCGTGGAGGTTCAAGTCCTCTTCTCGGCACCACATGTTTTTCAGTTGTACCTTATCTGCGATTGGCAAGCCCAATCGGCAAGCCCTCCAAAACCGCAATTTCCCTCCAGGCTGTGCCTTGGAATCAGGCAAACGGATTTTCCAGCACAATCGTCTCCCGACGATCAGGCCCGGTTGATACAATCGCGATTGGCGCACCGGCCAGTTCAGATAAACGGTCAAGATACTTCTTCGCGTTGTCTGGTAAGTCGTCCCACGATAACACACCTTCCGTGGCGCCAGACCAACCCGGGTGAGTCTCGTAAACCGGCTTACAACGTGCAAGCTGTGCCGCTCCTGATGGCAAATGCGATATTTGCTTACCATCGAGGTCATAGCCAACCGCAATCTTCAGTTCTTTTAAGCCATCGAGTACATCGAGCTTGGTAATACACAAACCGCTGATACTGTTTAACTGACACGCGCGCTTTACAGCGACGGCATCAAACCAGCCACAGCGACGCGCGCGTCCGGTAGTGGCGCCAAACTCGTGGCCGCGCTCACCCATATGCTGCCCATTGTCATCGTCAAGCTCGGTTGGAAAAGGCCCGGCCCCCACTCGCGTGGTGTACGCCTTGGTAATACCAAGCACATAATCGATGGCTCGTGGACCAATACCACTACCACAGGCAGCGGAACCGGCGGTCGTATTTGAAGAAGTCACAAACGGATAGGTTCCGTGATCCACATCAAGCAGGGTTCCCTGCGCTCCTTCGAGCAACATTTTTTCGCCGCGTTGGCCGGCTTGTGCCAGATACCCAGCGCAGTCTACCACCATCGGTGCAATCCGGTCCGCAAATGCCAGACAATCGTCAACCACCTGCTGTGGATTGATGGTTTCAACGCCATACATGCCTTCAAGTACAAAGTTGTGCAGCGACAACGCAGAGTCAATTTTCTGTTCGAGTAATTCTCTGTCAAACAGGTCGCTGACCCTCACCGCACGGCGAGCAATCTTGTCTTCATAGGCGGGTCCAATACCCCGGCCGGTAGTCCCAATAGCGTTTTTATTGGCGGCTTTTTCCCGCGCCTGATCCAATGCCACGTGATAAGGCAAAATTAATGTACACGCATCACTGATTTTGATTTTGTTACTGGCAGAGATGCCCGTCTTTTCCAGCTCGTCCATCTCTTTCAACAATGCTTCAGGTGACAACACCACACCGTTGCCGATAACGCATTCAACGTCGTCGTGCATGATGCCCGATGGAATTAAGTGCAACACTGTCTTTTTGCCATCTATCACCAGCGTGTGTCCGGCGTTGTGTCCGCCCTGATAACGCACCACCACAGATACATGTTCACCAAGCAAATCGACTATCTTGCCTTTACCCTCGTCACCCCACTGCGTGCCCAATACGACAACGTTGTTACTCACTCGAGATTCTCCAGCAGCCATCTGCCATCTTTTTCAATTAATTTTCTGTTGCACAATGTCATTTCATCATTGCCAAGCGCGGTGATGACCACCTCTCCCGACTCACGTAACGAAGCAATTTCCTGCCTGAGCGTCACGCTGCTTTCATCGCTGTTACCACAAAACGGCGCACTGATCGCATCACCTGCTGGCGCTTCCTGAGAAATCCCTGTCAGGTTCATCAGTGTTTTCAGATCAGTACTGTACCCGGTTGCCGGCCGACTTGACCCAAAGGTTTCACCAATACCATCGTAACGCCCGCCACGCGCAATTTCGCTTCCGCTTTGCGGTACATAAGCGGCGAATACCACGCCATTGTGATACTGATAGCCACGTACCTCAGCCAGATCATAATGGACTTTTACATTCGGCAGCGCAGGTGCCAGTACGTCACCCAACGCGCGCAGTGCCTCAATGGCGGCCGCCATGTTATCACCATAAACACCCAGCAACCGGGTTGCTCTGTCCAGCACACTGGCATCACCGTTCAGTGAACACAGAGCGCACAGAATATTGCTGTCAGCGGCATCAATACCCAACGATGCAGACAATTGCTCAATGTCCGATTCAGCTTTGCGCTGCAACAAATCAAACAACGCATTGTGGTCGTTGTCCGTCAACTGCAGCTTATCAACCAGACACTTAAAGATCTCGGCGTGCCCCAGATCCAGATGTATATCTCTAACACCAACACAGGCAAGCGTCGACAGCATAAGGCGAATGACTTCAACATCACTCTCAAACCCGCTATGTCCAAAAATTTCAGCACCCATTTGCAGCGGGCTTCTGTTGCCATCAGTGCCGTCACCGTAAGCACGGATCACCGTACCCATATAAAAAAGTCGTGAAATACCAGTTCCACCTAAGGTGTGCGCATCGATGCGCGCGACCTGAGGAGTCATATCGGCCCGCAAGCCCATCATTCGTCCGCTGTGAGGGTCGGCAACTTTAAATGTATGACGATCAAAGTCCTGACCTGCACTGGACAGCAATGACTCCAGGTACTCGACAAAAGGCGGGTGCACCGGCTGGTAACCCCAGCGCAGATGTAAATCAAAAATACGACGACGCAGATTCTCGAGCATGATTGCCTGAGTTGGCATCATCTCATCCATGCCATCAGGCAACTGCCAGTGTTTATTGTGGTGGGAATTCAAAGTGAAGCTCAGTGATATCAGTCAGCTGATAATCCAGTTCAATGGATAAACTGTAGCAGCAGCGCCCCGACCACCATCAATACCAGACCGGTAATTCGGATGGTGCGCAAAGGCATGTCAGCCAATTGAGAAACCGCACGTTTGTAGGCTGCCGGACTGATCGCCGGCAGCAAACCTTCTATTACGATTACCAGTGCTATTGCTGTAAGAATTTCACCGGCCATGCAGCTTGGCCTAGTTTCCGTCGGCGCTGTTAAAGTATTTAAAAAACTGCGAGTCCGGTTTAATCAACAGCACATCATTCTTACCGCTGAATGTCGATTTATAGGCATTCAAACTACGATACATGGCGTAGAACTCGGGGTCTTTACCGTAGGCTTTGGCGTAAATCTCTGCCGCCTCTGCATCGGCCTCACCGCGAATCTGCTGCGACTCATTGTAAGCTTCGGCAAGCAACTCGGATCTTTGTCGCTCGGCATCCGCCACAATACCTTTGGCTTTTTCCTGACCTTTTGAGCGGAAGTCTTTCGCCACTTTGGCGCGCTCCTGCTCCATTCGACGGTAAACAGAGTCACTGACGTCTGGAGGTAACTCAACCTTCTTTACCCGAACATCAACAATCTCGACGCCAAGAGGATTAGCCTGCTCGTTGGTCGCAACGGCAACTTCCTGCATGATTTCGAGACGTTGCCCGGCAATCACATCTTGCATAGTGCGCTTACCTATCGCGTCCTTTATACCTTTGTTAATGAACTGACCAAGCAAGGTTTCGGCTCGTCGATTATCGCCACCCGTGGCTTTAAAAAATTCCCGCGGGTTATTGATACGCCATTTAACAAAAGAAGACACGATGACGTTTTTCTTTTCGCTAGTCAGAACCCGTTCCGGTATCGCGTCGATATTCATGATGCGATTGTCGAACTTATGAATAGTGTTGAAAAACGGTAGCTTCAAATGAAGCCCGGGGTCGTAAAGATCCTCTTCAATTTCACCAAGAAACAGTTTTATTGCGCGCTGGCGTTCATCCACCACAAAAAACGGCGCAATGGTGCTGTTAACCGAGAACAGAAACGCAATCAACGCCAATGCTATCAGGCCAAATCTAAACATTAGCGAGACTCCCGTGAACGCGAGCGATTATCGTTTTGCCTGGGCAAAGACAAAGTGCTGGGCGATTGTGAATTGGTGAAGGTCGGTTGTTTGTCTTTAAGCTGTTGCAGAGTTGATTTAGCTTCCGCATTACCCGCGCCTCCCATCAGTTTATCAAGTGGCAGATACATCAAGTTGTTGCCTCCTTCGACGTCAACCATCACTTTGCTGCTGTTCGACAAAACAGATTCGAGTGACTCCAGATACAAACGCTGTTTGGTCACCTCGGGAGCTTTGGTATATTCGGTCAGCAATGATTCGAAGCGTGCTGCCTCACCCTGAGCTGCGTTAACAGTCTGGGCTTTGTAAGCTCGTGCCTCTTCCAGTGCAATAACCGCGTCACCACGAGCTTGTGGCAACAGACCGTTCTTGTAAGCTTCAGACTCGTTAATGAAACGCTCCTGATCCTCACGGGCTTTAATCGCATCGGAGAATGCTGCCTGTACCGCTTCGGGTGGCTGCGCGCTTTGCAGGTTGACTGCCGTCACCTGAATACCGGTGTTGTAGTTATCCAGGGTTTCCTGAATTTTGTCTTTGGTATCGGTCTGGATAATGCCACGACCCTCGGTTATTACCTGATCCATCAGCGTCGTACCTACCGTTTCACGAAGGGCACTTTCCGCCGCCTGGCGCAGCGTGCTGTCAGGCTCTACCACACTAAACAGATACTGGGCAGCATCTTTAATGTTGTATTGCACGGCCAAATCGATCTCAACGATGTTTTCATCTTTGGTCAGGATTTCCTGCGACTTGAGCTCCTCGGATCGATTCTGATCGACGTTGACTCGCTCATGCTTCTGAATCGGCCAAGGAATACGCCAGTGAGGTCCGGGCTGGGTCGTTTTCACATACTTGCCAAACTGCTGCACCACGCCGCGCTCGGCGGGCTGGATAATGTAGATGCCGCTAAGCAGCCACAAGATCAAACCAATAGACAGCAACGCCAGGATACCAATGGATCCCAGCTTACCGGGAAACCCCATTCCGCTGCCGCCTGAGCTACTGCCACCGCCACCACCGCTGCGCTTGGTGCCGAAAAGCCCTTCGAGCTTCTTCTGCAGATTGCGAAACACCTCATCGAGGTCGGGCGGGCCGCCATCATTTTTCTTATTACCCCAAGGGTCATTGTTATTGCCCCCAGGTTCGTTCCAAGCCATGCCGACTCCAAAATAAGTAGAAAGACACTCTGACTGGTGATTCAGAGCTTATTGATAATTAGCTGTAAGGCACGGCACTTTAACACCGCGGCAAAACCCGACCAAACCGCCAAGTTTAGGTGCTGTCGCTGGGTCTATCAACAAATAAGTGCCAGCTTTTCCAACACCGGTTAGATATGGCGTCACCCCGGATGATTTACAAGCTCTGCTTTGAGCCCGGTATGCTTGATAAAACGCTGCCAGTCGTGCTCTGCAATTTCAAGTTGCAGAATATACTCGCCTGTCTCGCCAATACGCTCATGCTTCACCGCATCGCGATCGTACAGCATTGCCCGCTCGCGGCCGTGTTGAGCCGACAGCGTTAGCCAACCCATGCGCCGCAGCGGTCGCACATTTTCAGCGACCTTATGTAATAAATCGTCGATGCCTTCGCCGGTTTCAGCAGAGACAGCAATACTATTCTCGCCCAGCATTGCGTCGAGCAGATTGTCACGCTCTGTCGAATCGAGCATATCAACTTTGTTGTACACCAGTATCTGAGGCACCTCTGCGCCAATCTCGCCCAGCACTTCTTCCACCTGGCGCCTGCGTTCCTGGCGCGCCGGGTCAGATGCATCTATCACATGCAACAACACCGTCGCCTCCCGCGTCTCCTGCAAGGTGGACTTGAATGAATCGATCAATTCGTGCGGAAGATTACTGATAAACCCGACGGTATCAACAATCAGAGCATGTTCTCCGGCGCCGAGGTCGAGTTTGCGGATGGTCGGGTCAAGTGTTGCGAACAACTGATCCGCCGAGTAAACCTTCGACTGCGTCAGACGATTGAACAACGTGGATTTGCCTGCATTGGTATAGCCGACCAGTGAAACCGTGGGCAATTCGTTCTTCTTGCGATTACGCCGGCCCTGCTCGCGACGTGAGTCTACCTTCTCCAGACGCTTTTGAATCTGTTTAATGCGTGCCCCGATCAAGCGCCGGTCAGTTTCAAGCTGAGTTTCACCCGGGCCACGTAAACCGATACCGCCTTTCTGGCGCTCCAGGTGAGTCCAGCCACGAACGAGGCGAGTTGAAAGATGCGCCAGCTGTGCCAGCTCAACCTGTAACTTGCCTTCAAAAGACTGTGCTCTCTGCGCGAAAATATCGAGAATCAAGCCGGATCTGTCCAGCACCCGGCTTTTCACCAGTCCTTCCAGGTTGCGCTCCTGACTGGGCGCCAGGGAGTGATCAACAATCACCAGGTCAGCTTTGGCCTCTGCCACAGCCGCAGCAATTTCCTCGGCTTTACCAACGCCGAAAAAGTATCTTGGATGGGGTTTGGATATTTTTACATCGATGATGTCGACAATTTTCGCACCGGTTGACTTCACCAGTTCTTCAAATTCGCCCGGGTGCTTATCCTGCCCGGGAATCTCTATGTTGACTACAACACAATCGTTACCAATCTCCAGGCGATCAAACAAGTGAGTTTAATCTCCATGGGTATACATTTTTAACTCGCAGCAGAGTCGTTGTCCTCTAGGTTTGGTGGAGTGATCTTGACTGCACGCGCAGGCACAATGGTGGAGATAGCGTGCTTGTACACCATTTGGCTGACGGTGTTTTTCAACAACACCACAAACTGATCGAATGACTCAATCTGACCCTGCAGTTTGATGCCATTGACGAGATAAATAGATACAGGAACGCGCTCTTTTCGGAGCGTATTTAAGAAGGGTTCTTGTAACGACTGCCCTTTAGCCATCTGTCTGGATCCGGGTTTTTATACCCTGCCACGAACTGCGCGGCGGAGCGCTATTTATTGTTTATGACCCGGGTAACCTCCAAGCAGACTCGCAGAACTGGTGGTCCCCGACCATACTGAACCAGCTGGAATTGTTACCTAACGTTAACACCAAGTCAATTTTTATAGCAGGTCCAACAGGTTACCGCATTACCGCTGTGAATTATTAACAAAAATTCACATAATTGACCCGTTCCGGGCATCTCCCCTTTCTCAGTTTTTAGCACATTTTGCAGCCGTTACAAGCGCAGAATCATTGCCGTTGCTTGTCCAACTGCGAGACAATACGGCCATCCATTCAATTCGTGCACACTTTTTCTGGAGAGCCAATGTCTCGCTACGCCCCCATTCACGAGTCCTCAATTGCCGACAGGAACAACTTCTGGCTCAAGCTGGCTGAGGACATTCATTGGTTCAAAGCCCCCTCCAGGGCCATCGATGAGGCCAGACCACCGTTCTACCAATGGTATCCGGACGGTACCACCAACGCCTGTTTCAACGCGCTTGACCACCATGTTAACGAAGGCCGGGGCGATCAGCACGCCATCATCTACGATAGCCCGGTCACCAATACGCAGCAGAAAATTACTTACAGCCAGCTATTGGACGAGGTCAGTCGCACCGCCGGCATGCTGCTAGAAAAAGGAGTGACTGCCGGCGATCGCGTGATCGTCTACATGCCAATGATTCCGCAGGCCGTCGTCTCAATGCTTGCCTGTGCCCGTATTGGCGCAATCCATTCAGTAGTGTTTGGCGGCTTTGCGGCCAATGAGCTCGCCGTCCGGATTGATGATTGCTCACCAAAACTGATTCTTGCTGCATCTTGCGGTATCGAACCCGGCCGAACTGTCGAATATAAACCGCTGCTAGACAAAGCTATCGAGCTGGCGTCGCACAAACCGCAGGCATGCATAATTCTTCAGCGCGAACAGGCGCAGGCCTCCCTGATTGACGGCAGAGACTACGACTGGCAGCAAACATTAGCCAAAGCTCCCGCAACCGAGTGCGCCGAGCTTCCAGCCAACCATCCGCTGTATATTCTCTACACCTCTGGCACCACGGGTATGCCAAAAGGCGTGGTGCGGGATACTGCAGGCGGCATTGTCTCGCTTAAGTGGACCATGAAAAACATCTATGGCGTTGAGCCCGGTGAAGTGTACTGGGCCGCATCGGATGTTGGCTGGGTCGTTGGGCATTCATACATCGTTTACGCCCCCTTGTTTCACGGCAACACCACCGTGCTGTACGAAGGCAAACCCGTCGGCACACCAGATCCGGGTGCGTTCTGGCGAGTGATCAGTGAACACAACGTCAAAGCCTTGTTCACTGCACCGACCGCCTTCCGGGCGATCAAAAAAGAAGACCCGAATGGCGATTACCTGAAAAAATACGACATTTCAGGACTGAGGTCGCTGTTTCTGGCAGGCGAACGCTGCGATCCGGACACGCTTGCCTGGGCACAGGATCAACTGGGTGTGCCAGTCATCGACCACTGGTGGCAAACCGAAACCGGATCATCAATCTGTGCCAACTATCTGGGCATCGAACTTTTACCGGTTAAACCAGGCTCACCAACCAAACCCGCTCCCGGTTATCAACTCAAAGTCCTTAACAGTGATGGCAAGGAATGCAGCGCTGGCGAAATCGGTGCGCTGGTCGCTGAATCGCCGCTGCCACCGGGCTCATTCATCACGCTTTGGAACGCACCCGACCGCTACGAATCAGCTTACTTCTCAACCTTTCCGGGGCACTACGAAACCGGCGACGCCGGTTACATCGATGAAGACGGTTATGTTTATGTAATGGCTAGAACGGACGATGTCATCAACGTTGCCGGTCACAGACTGTCTACCGGGGCGATGGAAGAAGTGCTATCCGGACACCCGGACGTGGCCGAGTGCGCGGTAATGGGAGCAGCAGATGAATTAAAAGGGCAACTCCCGGTAGGCCTGCTGGTACTGAATGCCAATACCCAAAAGGCAGACAATGACATTTGCCGCGAAGTCATTCAACGCGTACGAGATGAGATTGGACCGGTTGCAGCTTTTAAAAATGTGGTGGTGGTACAACGCCTGCCAAAAACCCGCTCCGGAAAAATCCTGCGGGCAACGATGCGCTCTATCGCCGACGGCACTGAATGGAAGATGCCAGCCACCATCGATGATCCTGTCATTCTGGACGAAATTACCGAAGCACTTGCCGGCATAGGCTATCCGGCAGCCTGAACCTTCGCAGCATAACGTTTCCCGCAGCACGTCAGTGCTGCGTATTCCAATAAACCCGGGTATCAATCAATGCTAGGCAAGCTCAATCACGTGGCAATCGCAGTGCCTGATATTGCGTCGGCAGCAGCAACGTACAAAAACACACTCGGCGCTGCCATAAGTGCTGAAACCGATCTACCGGAACACGGGGTTACCACCGTTTTCGTTGAGTTGCCCAATACGAAAATAGAGTTACTTCAACCACTCGGTAACAACAGTCCGATTACCCGTTTTCTTGAAAAGAACAGCGACGGCGGCATCCATCATATTTGCTATGAAGTCGACGATATTGAAGTTGCCGTGAATAAGCTCACCGCAGATGGCGCGAGAATACTCGGCGAGCCCAAAATCGGCGCCCATGGAAAGCCGGTGATTTTTTTACATCCAAAAGATTTCTGTGGAACTCTGATAGAACTGGAGCAAGTCTAAATCAAGCAGTCACAGGCATAAGGGTCACGAAAAAGAAAAAATACTGATTGATTGGTAGCGGCCTGCAGTTTTCATTTCTTAACGCCGGTTACGCAAACCGAACGTCTCTTAGAGGTAGACTAACGTCAGGCAGTGAGCACGGCTAACACGACCGCAAAAGAAGAACCAAGTCGCTTCAGACTCACCGCAAGAAGAGCCAAACAGCAACATGCATCGTAGCAACTCTGAAGGCGACGACAATAGACGACAATAGACGACAATAATAGAGACAACCAATCAACACCATTCATGAGTAATTCTTCCCACACGGCATCTACAACCACGACAACGCTGGAGCACCACAAGCATATTCACCGTATTTTCGCGGAGCGAGTGTATATTCTGCAGGAACAGTATCACCTTAACTGGTACAAGCATCTCGGGGTACCGCCGGCTTTTTTGCAGCTTAAACAACATAACTTTCTGGAGCTGGCAGAAAGAATTCGCTATTCGCAAAACAACCAAAGCAAACACCGTTCAACCGCTGAGCAAATAGCGTTTCGAAATAAATGGCTGGTACAATTCACGGCCTATGGCAAACAATCACGCACTTCCGATATCTGCGTCGGACTTGCGACCACACCGCACCTGCATGAACGAAAAGTCAATGCCAATCTCGACAAAGAAGGCCTTGCTCCAAAAATGCCGCTGTCGCGTGTCAGCGATATCAAATCAAACAAGAAAGAACGCCGTATATTAGTAGACGCGGCAAACGGCGCACTGACCAAACATTTCAGAGCGAAACACTGCGCTGGTGTCAGCGATATTGTGAACGGCACAAACACTGTTGAACAGTGCCTGATTGAATACAACAACGGTGTAAGCTTTCTGCCTCGCGGCAGCATAAACCCCAGTGCCCGCCAATCGATTACAGAATTCGGTGCAAGAAAGCTTTGCAGGCAATTAACATTACTAAATCAGTCTGTGATTATTCATAGTCCTGACATAGAACAAGATTTACAGACAGTTCAATCCCTGGCTGCTGCAACCCGATGTACCGCTGTAGTGATGAAGTTTGACACACCTTTTGAAAACATCCGGGAGCTTCACACCAGACTCAAAAGTCACAATGCGCAGATCAATTTTCTGGCTGTTGGCAGTAGAATGCCGAGAAAAGCGAGGTCACCGCAAGACCTCTGGCCCTATACCTTCCCCGGTATTAGCGCGCAAACCACGCCACTATAGAAACCACGGTTACGCTTAAAATTCGTCAAAATCGAGTAATACAGAATCATCGAGCGGGCGGGTCTGACATGCAAGCGTAAATCCGGCCTCCAGTTCCCAGTCAGCCAAAGAGAAGTTCATATCCATCGCAGTTTTACCGGAAACCACCTTGCAGCGACACGTGCAGCACATGCCACCCGCACAGGAAAACGGCAGGTCAAGCCCGGCTTTCTGCGCCGCAGCCAATACTGTTTCGCTTTGTGGATTCATTTTTACTTCACGCTCAGCGCCATCAATAATTATTCTCACTGACAATGCATCAGAATCAACAGGGACGTTCACCACAGCCGGTTCTCTGGCCACATCACCGGTAGTAAACAGCTCTGTATGAATCGCCACATCATCACTCAACGCGGCACCAAGGCCAGCCTTAACGTCTTCCACCATTGCCGCGGGCCCGCAGATATACACACCGTCGCAGTGCGACAGATTCAATAACTTTTGATCAATAAGAGAGATAACCTTGTCGCGGTCGATTCTGCCATTCAAACACTCAGCATCCTGCTTTTCACCAGACATCACATTGATAGAGACAAACCGCGTTGTATATTTATCTTTAAGATCATTTATGTCCTGACGGAACATAATCGAAGCGGTAGTGCGGTTACCGTAAACCAAAGTGATAAGGCTTTCAGGTTCCTGATCCAGTACCGATTTGGCAATAGACAAACAGGGAGTAATTCCAGAGCCTGCGGCAATCAATAGATAGTGATGCTTCCCTTCTGGCTGTGCTTTAAAATTGCCCTGCGGCGTCATCACCTGCAGCTTGTCACCGGCTTTAAGACTCTGAGCAAAAGTCGAAAACAACCCACCTTTAAGCTTCTTTATGCCCACCTCCAGCGGGTCACCAGACTTGGAACATATAGAATACGAGCGTCGAACATCTTCGTCATTAACGGTTGCTCTTAAGGTCAGGTACTGACCGGGAACAAAGTCATAGTGATCAGCCAGTTCGGCAGGCAGGCTAAAGCTAATGGCAACCGAGTCATCGGTAAGCTGCCTGACCGCGGCGATAGTGAGTTCATGAAATTCAGGCTTTGCCATGTTCTTTTTTCAGTGATTTTTCAGGTGAAGTACGTCATTCAACAGATGCGCTGGGAGCTTGTCACTCCGGATGGATCGGCCATCGCTCTAGTGACATTTGAAGTGATCAAATGGCTCAAGACAACTCTTGCATCGGTACTGTGCTTTACAAGGCGTAGAACCAAACTCGGAAACTTTCTCTGTACTCATGCTTTTGCAAAGAGGACATTGAACCTCACGAACCGCAAAAAAAGTTTGATCGGCTGATGCGTCCGCAGGCGGAGGTGCAATCCCGTTTTCAAGCAATTTCCTGCGCCCTTCAGGCGTAATCCACTCGGTACTCCATGGCGGATGCATTACTCTTTCAACACGCGCCTGAAACCCGGCTTCTGCCAATGCCTGCTCCACCGCCTGTTCAATAACCCGAACCGCAGGACAACCCGAGTAAGTCGGTGCGACACTAGCAATCACCACCCCGTTTTCCAGCTTTACGCCGCGCAGAATACCGAGATCCTGCACGGTCAGGAAAGGCAATTCGGGATCAGCGACCGCTTGCGCAACCAGACGCGCTTGTTGTACTACATCTACCACTGTGCCCCCGGATACGCTCGCTGCATATACTGTAACTCTGCCAACAGATATCCAAACGCTTCTGTATGTTTCCCTTCGCGCCCGCCCAGAAGCGGATAGGTTACCTCTGGAATGGCAAGCTTTGCCTGTTCAAACACAGCGCTGATCGTAGCGTCCCACTGAGGCCGTACTACATCAGCCGCTGGCAGCAGGCCGGCATCGATACAGATCTTGCGATGTTCATCGATCCAAAATAGCTCTTCCGTGTACGGATGCAGCGTTTCGACGGCCAGATGCATGCGCTCGGCGCTCTCGTCAGTACCGTCACCAAGCCGGATAACCCACTCACCGGCATGTCTTATATGGTAAGAGATTTCTTTCACCGCTTTACCAGCTATGGCACTGAGGGTGTTATCTGAACAGCCTTCTACAAATTGCCAGAAAGGCTTCATATAAGCAGCGAAATACAACTGCTTGAGCATGGTATGTGCAAAATCTATATTGCCACGCTCTACCAGCAGGCAATTCGTGTATTCGCGATCTGTGCGAAGATAGGCAAGATCGTCTTCACTGCGCTGCAGCCCTTCAAGTTCTGCCGCATAGGTATATAGATGCCGCGCCTGACCGATAAGATCAAGTGCCATATTAGGCATCGATAAATCTTCTTCCAGCATGGGGGCATGGCCGCACCATTCCGACAAACGGTGTCCCAGTATCAAATGATCATCCGCTACTTGCAGCAGTGCAACTTTCAGATGGTCCTTATGCTCTGTCACTACATGTGCCCCACTTCATCAGGAATATCGTAAAAGCTCGGGTGGCGATAGATTTTATCTGCCGCGGGATCGAAGTTTTCAGCACTTTTATCGGGATCTGAAGCAAGAATATCTTCTGCCCGCACCACCCAGATAGAATTGCCCTCTTCACGCCGTGTATAAACATCGCGCGCTGCCTGCAACGCCAGCTCCCCATCAGCGGCATGCAGACTACCAACATGTTTATGGTTCAATCCATTGCGCGGGCGGATAAACACTTCCCACAGCGGAATCATTTTTTCATCACTCATAGCGCTTCCCTTAAGCGGCCGCTTTGCGTTGGTTTTGCTTTTCGGCGTGTGCCAGTGCAGCCTGCCGAACCCATGCACCATCATCCCAGGCCTTACGTTTGGCATTGATTCGGTCTTTATTCATCATGCCGTGGCCTTTCACTACCTGCCAGAATTCATCCCAGTCAATTTCACCAAAGTCATACCCACCCTGCCCGTTGTTTTTAGATTCATTCCATGTGAGCTTTTCATCAGGCATCGAAAGCCCGATCAACTCGGCCTGAGGGACAGTCGCATCGACAAATTTCTGTCTAAGTTCATCATTGGTGAAGCGTTTGATCTTCCAGGCCATCGACTGATCAGAGTGCTGACTATCGGAATCGGACGGACCAAACATCATTAGCGATGGCCACCACCAGCGATTGAGAGCGTCCTGTGCCATAGCTTTTTGTTCTTCGGTGCCTTCGGCAAGACTGGTCATCAACTCATAGCCCTGCCGCTGATGAAAGCTCTCTTCTTTACACACGCGAATCATAGCTCTGGCATAGGGACCATACGAGCACCGGCACAATGGCACCTGGTTCATAATTGCCGCGCCGTCTACCAGCCAGCCTATGGCACCGATATCCGCCCAGGTCGGTGTGGGGTAATTGAAGATCGAAGAATACTTCGCTTTGCCGGTTAGCAGTTCCTGAGTCAGCTGTTCACGCGATACACCCAGCGTTTCAGCGGCCGAATACAAGTACAGTCCATGACCACCCTCGTCCTGCACTTTCGCAAGCAGCGCCACCTTGCGCCGCAGCGTGGGTGCGCGGGTAATCCAGTTACCTTCCGGCAGCATGCCAACGATCTCGGAATGTGCGTGCTGACTGATCATCCGAATTAGTGTCTTGCGATAGGCTGCCGGCATGGGATCGTTCGGCTCGATCTTTTCCTCGGCGTCTATACGCGCCTGAAAAGCCGCCAGAAACTCCGGCGTTTCCTGCGTTTCGGTGTTTGCACCAATTAAACCCTGCGAATACATGGTCGCCCCGTCGGTGTGCCTGAAAATTGATATGTTACAGAATTTGATTACCAATGCAAATTCTGTAACATATAGCGACACTGCGACGTTTTGCTTGATTCCTACCCGGAGAGACCCGCTTGAACCCTGTTACCTACCATGCAGAAGACGGCCTGGCGATTATCACCATTGACCACCCGCCGGTTAACGCTATGTCTTTATCGGTGCGAGCCGGGCTTGCCGACGCAGTTACAGCGGCAACCTCAGCCGGACACACGCATGGCATTATTCAATGCCACGGTCGAACTTTCGTTGCAGGTGGAGACATCTCGGAATTCGGCAAACCGCCACAGGAACCACACCTGCCGGATGTCTATCAGCAAATAGAAGACAGTCCGATTATCTGGCTGGCAGCCATGTTCGGCACCGTGCTCGGCGGTGGGTTTGAACTCGCCATGGCTTGCGACTTTCGCCTCTCCACCGCAACCAGTCGCTTCGGCTTGCCCGAGGTCAACCTGGGGCTGGTGCCCGGCGCCGGAGGCACGCAACGATTGCCAAGACTGGTGGGCGCAGAACTGGCGGCCGATCTTTGCTGCAGCGGTCGCATGATCAGTGCGTCAGAATTGCTCGAAGCAGGAGGCCTCGATGCCATTGTGCAGGAACCCCTGGATGTTGCTGCGAAGGCATTTTTAGAGAGCCCGTCCGCAGCCCGCACACCAACCAGTGTCAGTCAACGGTCCGTTACCGCAGTGCCGGCCGATTTCTTTGCAGATCAAAAGGTCAAAGTAACCAAAGCCGCCAAAGGTGCAACCGCCCCGCTGGACAATCTGCGGGCCGTTGAATGGACCACTAAAATACCCTTTAGCGAAGGGCAACCAATGGAACGGCAACTTCATTTAACGCTGCGTAACAGCGAACAATCTGTCGCACTTCGCCATGCATTCTTTGCTGAACGTTTAGTCGCAAAGCCCGATGCAATAAAAAACGGCAACGTAAAACCTTTTCAATCTATTGCCATCGTCGGTGGTGGCCTGATGGGGTCGGGAATAGCAGCCGCATGCTTGCTGGCCGGTCTCGAAGTTCGAATGATCGAAGTCAATCCTCAAACCGGTATCAGCAATGTTGATAACCTTCTGCAAAGCGCACTGAAGCGTGGAAAAATCGATAAAGCCGGTTTGCAGAAAAAGATGTCCATGCTGCAGTGCAGTGACGACTACAGCATTGCCGCACAATGCGACATTGCCATTGAAGCGGTATTTGAAGACTTAGCAGTAAAACAAACGGTTTTTAAAGACTTGGCCAAACACCTGCGCAGCGACGCTATTATTGCAACCAACACGTCTTATATTAACCCTCTGGATATTGCAGCCGACACCGATAACCCATCGCGTATTGTCGGACTGCACTTTTTTTCTCCAGCGCATATCATGAAGTTACTGGAGATTGTTCGTACGCCACATACCTCAACGGACGTATTGGCTACTTCGTTTGCGTTTGCTAAAAAGCTCGGAAAAACAGGTGTTTTGTCGGGTATCTGCGATGGATTCATTGGCAACCGTATGCTGGCCGCCTACAGAAGGCAGGCAGATTACCTGTTGGCCGACGGCGCCAGCCCGCTACAGATCGATAACGCCATGCGAAATTATGGTATGCCTATGGGTCCGTATCAGTTACAGGACTTAACCGGCCTGCAAATCGGATACGCCAATAGAAAGCGGCTGGCACCCACGCGTGACCCGGCGGAACGATACATCCCAATTGCCGACCAGCTATGCGAGCTGGAACGATTCGGGCAACGCAATGGCGCAGGGTGGTACATCTATGAACAGGGCAGCCGCCAGCCACACAATGATCAAAAAGTGATTGATCTGATCAATGAATACTCACGACAGCAAAACATCACAAGACAATCCTTCGATGAATCAGACATTCAACAGCGACTCATCGCAGTGCTTGCCAATGAAGGAGCACGCATTCTCGAAGAAGGCATTGCCGAACGCGAACTTGATATAGATATGGTCAAAATACACGGCTATGGTTTTCCACGCTGGCGCGGCGGCCCCATGCACGCCGCCGCTCAAGCCGGAGATGATGCAATTCGGGACGCGCTCAACCGCGTTATCACTCAAAGCCCCGACAGCTGGACCTTAGCCAACAAGTACGCCTTATCCAGGTAAAACTGATCCAGGTACACCCGCGCCGAGTATCCCTGAGCAATAAAACTATGCAACACAATCTCAGCATCCCCGACCAGATTGTCAGCAGCTATGTTGGAAATCAATGGATAAAGCCCGACTCAAGTGCACGGCTTATACATTCCGCCGTCACCGGCGAACAAATCGCATGCGCTGGCAACAATGGTATAGATACTCAGGCCATGCTCAGCTATGCGCGACAACAGGGCGGTCCGGCACTCAGAGAGCTCACCTTTCACGACAGAGCCAAAAAGCTGAAGCAGCTGGCACTCTATATTGGCGAGCACACTGAATATCTTACGCAGCTGGCTTTTCACAGTGGTGCGACTGCGGCAGATTCAAAAATTGATATAGACGGCGGTATTGCCACCGTTTTTGTCTATGCGTCCAAGGGAAGACGAGAACTCCCTGATGACACTCTTTGCACCGATGGGGAAGTTGAACAGTTATCGCGACACGGTTCTTTTGTCGGCCAACATGTTTACACCAGCAAACCCGGTGTTGCCGTTCATATTAATGCGTTTAATTTTCCAGTGTGGGGCATGCTTGAAAAACTAGCACCCACTTTGCTGGCCGGTATGCCTGCGATTATCAAGCCTGCTACTTCCACCAGCTACATCACCGAAGCCTGCTTTAAGCTGATGATTGACAGCGGCATATTCCCGCCCGGCTCCTTTCAATTAATTTGCGGAAGCACTGGCAATCTACTGAATGAACTGGAGTCACAGGACATTGTGACTTTCACCGGTTCTGCGAATACCGCTAATACGTTGCGATCCAACGCTAATCTTTTGCAAAACGCCGTCCCATTCAATGCGGAACAAGACAGCTTGAACGCCACATTGCTCGGCCCCGACATCAGTCACGGCAGCCAAGACTTTGATCTCTTTATCAATGAAATATTTAGTGAAATGACTGTTAAAGCCGGTCAAAAATGTACGGCAATTCGCCGCATACTGGTACCGCAGTCTCTGATAGACAACACCACACAAGCGCTCAATGCAAAGCTTGCACAATTAGTCATTGGCGATCCGTCATTATCGCAAACCACCATGGGAGCACTGGTGTCCGCCGACCAAAAGCAAAGTGTGGTCGCGGCCTGCGAGCAAATCAGCGCTGATGCCACGCTGGTATTTGGCAGTACAGACCTTAACATCGAAGGTGAAAATATAAACCACAGTGCTTTTATTACCCCAAAGCTGTATTGCTGCAATGATCCCGATAACACAGCGACGGTGCATTGCGTTGAAGCATTCGGTCCGGTGTCCACACTAATGCCTTACAAAAACTTAAATCACGCTTGCGAGTTGCTCAACCGGGGTCAGGGTAGTCTGGTTGCATCAGTAGTTACTCAGGATGGCAGTATTGCGAGAGAAGTCACCAGCCGATCTGCGGCGTGGCACGGGCGACTGTATTTTAACAACCTGCACTCAGCTAAAGAGGCCACAGGGCATGGAGCCCCTCTGCCGCACATGGTTCATGGCGGGCCCGGCCGCGCCGGAGGGGGTGAAGAGCTCGGAGGCATCAGAGCGGTGAAGCACTACATGCAACGCACTGCAATACAAGGCTCTCCTGATCTGTTGCAATCCGTGACCGGCAGTTATGTTGTCGGCGCAAAAGAGACTACTAAAACTGAACACCCGTTTCGCAAATCTTTTAACGCACTCGAGATTGGTGAAACACTGCACACCGATGGCCGCGAGATCACACTGGAAAACATTGAACACTTTGCTCACTTCACCGGTGACACCTTCTATGCCCACATGGATGAAGATGCCGCTGCTGCCAATCCGTTTTTTCCTGGCCGTGTCGCACACGGTTACCTGCTGCTTTCGTTTGCAGCCGGTCTGTTTGTGGACCCTGCCCCGGGGCCGGTACTCGCCAACACCGGATTGACAGATCTGAGCTTTCAAAAACCGGTATCGCCGGGTGACAGCATCAAAGTCAGCCTGACGGTACAACATAAGAAAAAACGCAATGACGACTATGGCGAAGTACGCTGGCACGTAAAGCTGTTGAACCAGCACGATGAGCAGGTAGCAAGCTATCAGCTACACACCATGAACGCACTGTAAAGCACGACGGTGTCAAACAGTTTTGAAACACTGCTCGACGAATTGCGTGCAGAGAACTCACTTAAAGCATGGTCGGTCATTATTACTTACTTCGGCGACTCCATCTCCACACGCGGCGGTGCCGTTTCAGCCGGCACTATTCAGGAAGTCATGGAGGCACTGACTATTGGCAGTGGCGCAGTACGCACAGCACTGTCCAGGCTGTGTAAAGATGGCTGGGTAGAACGCACCAGGTCTGGCCGTAAAAGTTACTATCGCCTGGCTGAAAAAGGCATCTACGAGTTCGCTGGTGCGTCTGCCAGAATCTATCAGGCACTGCCGGAAGCTTGTTATGACACCGGCGATCTGTACGTTGTCGCAACTCACCCGCACCAGCCACTGCCACAAAATCTTATTGCCCGGCCTATGTCACTGCACGGTAAAAGCGTTGTGATCGCGGAATTAAAAGATACTACTGCAATCGAACAACTGACAAGTGAAGGCCATCTGGTCTGCCGACTGCAGAACAACTCTCTCCCTGCGTGGGTATTGCAACAACTATTGCCAGCGCTAATTGCTGAGAAATATCAACGCTTATCAGCGCGTGTAGATAGTCTTTTGCAGGTGAATGTGCAAAATGCACTGCTGGCATTGGCCACACGAACACTGCTAATTCACGAATGGCGGCGCATCAGACTACGGCATAACCCTGCAGCGGTCAGATTTGCCTCTACACCCACCGTCGATGAAGTCTGCCATAAAAAAGTGGCCCTGCTGTACAGTCAACTGACACCGCTGGCAGAACACTGGCTGGATACACAGGCGCAGGGACCAAATGGCCCGCTGCCGGTTTCAGATATCGTAATTGATAACCGATTTCGCTAGACTGACCACTTCAAAGTATAGGATTGAGGCCTTGAGCCCCGAAGAACTCGCAACGCGCAGTGCCGAAGCTATGTGGAGTAATGACGACGCCAGTAAAAGCATTGGCATCACTCTGATAAGCGTCGCCCCCGGTACGGCAACTGTTTCAATGAAGGTGGAACAGCAACATACTAATGGTCACGACATCTGCCATGGCGGGTTTATTTTTACACTGGCAGATACTGCATTCGCTTTTGCCTGCAACAGCTACAATCAGGTAGCGGTCGCACAGCACAACTCCATCACGTTTGTTGCACCAGGTAAGCTCAATGACACCCTCACCGCTGTTGCCATAGAAGTAAATCGTGGTAAACGCTCCGGCACTTACGATGCCGAAGTTGTCAATCAGAACAACGAGACTATTGCGCTGTTCAGAGGTCACTCAAGAAGCCTCAATGCCACGTTAATAGCCGACGTTGATTCATAGCAAACCCAGTCAATATTAATCACACAACTTAAGGGAACCATTGAAAAGCTCCCTTACCAGTTACAGGACACCCGATGCAAAACGCTTTCATTTGCGAAGGTTTAAGAACACCTATCGGTCGCTTCGGCGGCGCGCTGGCCAGTGTACGACCAGACACACTACTGGCCGACGTTATCCATTCCCTTATTAACAACGTCGGTGCACTTAACCCGGAATACATCGATGACGTTTATATCGGCTGCGCTAATCAAGCGGGTGAAGACAATCGTAACGTTGCACGAATGGCAGTGTTACTGGCAGGCCTGCCTGTTGGAGTGCCTGCCGTTACTGTCAACCGTTTGTGCGGCTCAGGGCTTGATGCAGTGGGTATGGCTGCAAGATCGATTGCCGCCGGCGAGGCAGATGTGATCATTGCCGGTGGTGTTGAAAGCATGACGCGCGCACCTATGGTCATGCCAAAAGCCGACACTGCTTTCTCACGCAACGCTGAAATCTACGATACAACCATTGGCTGGCGATTTGTCAATGCTGCATTGAAAAACGCTTACGGTATTGACTCGATGCCTGAAACAGCCGAGAACGTCGCCACAGAGTTTGGCATTATGCGCGAAGATCAGGACTTGTTTGCTCACCGCTCTCAAACCCGTGCCGCCAAAGCGATTGAAAGCGGCAGACTGGCCATGGAAATCCAACCGGTTAAGATTATCCGCCACAAAAAAGATCCAGTGGTGGTTTCGACAGATGAACATCCCAGAGCCACCAGCGTCGAAAAACTTGCCTCACTATCAACGCCATTTAGATCGAATGGTTGCGTAACTGCAGGCAACGCATCCGGAGTCAATGACGGCGCGGCGGCAATAATCATTGCCTCTGAACGAGCCGTTGAAAAATACAACCTGAATGCAAAGGCCAGAATTACCGGTATGGCGACAACAGGAGTCGAACCCAGAATTATGGGTATTGGCCCTGCCCCGGCTACGCAGAAGTTGCTGCAGCGACAACAACTGAGTATTTCTGATATCGACATTATCGAACTTAACGAAGCGTTTGCTGCCCAGGCGCTCGCCGTTACCCGCGAACTGGGCTTACCGGATGACGCAGACCACGTTAACCCGAACGGCGGTGCCATCGCGCTGGGACATCCACTCGGTATGTCGGGTGCGCGTCTGGCACTGACCGCTGCCATTGAACTGCGGCAACAAAAACTCAAACGCGCACTGTGCACAATGTGTATCGGTGTGGGCCAGGGCATCGCACTTACCATGGAACGCGCTTCGTGAAAGATTATCCTGAATTTGAAGATCCCAGAGCCCGCCCGCGATACGTTGGCCTGCCGACATTTTTGCGAGCGCCTTACCACGAAGACATGAAAGACACGGATGTTGGCATCATCGGAGTTCCTTTCGATGGCGGCGTCACCAATCGTCCGGGCTCACGTCACGGACCGCGCGAAGTTCGCAATCAATCGACGCTGCTTCGAATGAAAAACCAGACTACGGGAATCGCACCACACGACCTTTGCCGAGTGTCGGACATCGGTGATGCCTGGGTACCATCGCCTTTTGAACTGGAAGGGAGCCACAAAGCGATTCAAGACACCTTCGATCAGGTTGTGGCCAATAACATAGTGCCGGTGGCTGTTGGTGGCGATCACTCAGTGTCTCTGCCTATCCTGCGAGCACTGGCTGCAGAGGAACCCGTGGGTATGGTGCATATCGATGCACACTGTGACACCGGTGACGATTACATGGGTTCCAAGTTTCATCATGGCGCGCCATTCAGCAGAGCCGTCGAGGAAGGATTACTCGACCCGACACGCACCATACAAATTGGCATTCGCGGTTCTCTGAACGATATGGATTTATGGAAGTTCAGTCACGACAGCGGCATGCGGGTTGTTTACATGCACGACTTCCACGAGCTTGGTATGCGCCAGGTAATCGATGAAATTCATCGTGTAGCCGGCAAAGGCAAAGTCTACCTAAGCTTTGATATCGATAGCCTCGACCCGGCCTTCGCACCCGGTACCGGTACACCTGAGATCGGCGGTCTGACGACTCTTGAAGCACAGCAACTTATAAGAGGCTGCAGCGGACTGAATATCATTGGCGCCGACATGGTAGAAGTTGCTCCGCCGTTTGATCACTCTGGAACCACCGCACTGGCAGGTGCAGGTATCCTGTTTGAATTATTGTGCGTAGTGTGCGAAAGCGTCGCAAAACGCAAAGCTGCTTAACTGTTAAACGTTTACTGATCCTTACGCTTTGTCCTCGTGGCAAAGCGTCCCTCAATTAAACATCTTCACGGCAAAGTGCCTGACACAGGCAATGCACGCCACCTCCACCCAAGGTGAACATCGACATATCCGGGTCGTACACTTCAAAACCGAGTGCACGCATTTTTGTATTGAGTTCAGTCGCCCCTTTCATTGACAACACTTTATTGTTGCCAAGCGAAACCAGATTAACACCAAGATCTTTCGCCTCAACGTAGGGCACATCAACAAATTCAAATTGCCAGTCTCGCAGTTGCTTTACCACCCACGGTTCCAGCGCATCTATACATGCCACCAATAGCTTTTCCGCCAGTGGCACTACCAGTCCATCCATGTGTACAAACTCACGACTGATAGGTGCGGTAATGGCTTGCCATCCCTGTGCTCTTACATACTCCGCAATCTGTTCCGAACCCGCTTTCTCCGAGCGTTCACCACAGTAACCAATGAGTACCTTTCCAGGTTCAAGAATGACAAAGTCTCCGCCCTCGAAATGTCCCGCCGTTGCATATTGCCAAATTGGGATGTTGTTACTTTGATAAAAATTTATCGCGGTAACATAGTCAGCGCGCCTGACTTTCAATTGCATGTGACAAATCAATGCCCCCCAGGGGGTCATTGCCGAACTGTCCCGGGCAAAGAAATTCCGGTGCAGCACCGGGTCAGATTCCAGATAATGGCATTTGACCCCGTTTGACTCATAGATCGAAACCATTTCCGCATGCTGCGCCATAGCAACTTGCAAATCGAATTTAACACCAGTCATGTGGGCGTTGTTTAGGGTTCTGGCGATCAGCGGACCAGCCTCAACCCACTGGAAGTACTCCGGCACCCCGAGTAACACATCACTCAGCGGCGCATAATCATTATTAATTCCCCAGTTTGTACATCCTGCGTTTGCATCAGTCTTCAATGCGAATTTCCTCCAGGCAGGTGAGCCGCTCATTCACTAACACATATTACATAGCTAACGGGAATACAGAAACAAGACAACAGTCCTGCGGGTAGCATCAGCACAGCAATTGTAGAAAACCATGGCCGATTCTTACGGTTTTTACCAGCCAGGAGTCTGCGCGGCAGAACCTCTGCTACTGCGAACGCGCCCTGACGGTGCGTTTTTATCGATCATTTTCGTGGCGTTAGAATAACTATGCGCCTTAAATGATCGTAAAATCGCCCTCGCCATGGCACGTCCTCGCTACGCAGACTTCTACCGCGCAGACTCCCAGAGCGAAATTAACACCGAAAACCATGTTTAGTTACCACAGTCGGCCCCGAACGTGTAATCTCAACTATACTCTTTAGTCGATCTTTTCCGACCACAAGGAATTTTCATGAGTAGCCCAAACACGCTTTTCATACTGTCAAAGCACGGCCTGAAACTCATCGATAAAAAAGGCATCTGCGAATCCAGTATGTGGTCGCTTTCAGAAGAAGACGAAACAATGAAATATCTTTCATTGCATCGCTCCAAGTCCGACAGAGCCTTCAAAGGCGGAGAGATACTTGGTATACGTGAAGCTACTGATGAAGAAATCATCGAGCATCACAAAGCTTTAAATAAAAGCGATCCTGAAAGTGCCCCTGAGAAAACTAAAAACCGAAAGATTATTACCTTTCAAATTGATCGCGGGTGGCATGCACTTTGGCCAGAAGAAGCGCGTAAAAATCCAATGGCTCACAAAGGTACCGGGCACGTAGCTTACGCAGAAGAGACCGAATAACAGCTGTTTATTAGCTGGTACAACGACAAAACCCTGATTCTAAATGCCAGAGTTTCCGAGTGAAATCGGTTGCAGATGACAATTTTAAGCTGTCACGCAAGTTTTTTTTGCCAGTCCGTAGCAGTACGGTGAGTTTTACTCAAAGCCAGGCCTGGCAACGCTTTCACTGCCCGGATTGCCTACTTCACCGGTTCAATTTAAAAACTAAATTAAATCCGGCCTTTCCCTTGACTATTTATCTGTTATCTTACTCGTGGATGTGTTACGTCCAAAGTTAAAAGCAAATATCAGGAATTGAAAGCAACATGAGTAAAGGCACGGTCAAGTGGTTCAACGCAGACAAGGGGTACGGTTTTATTACTCCCGAAGACGGCGGCAAAGATCTTTTTGTTCATCACTCGGAAATTCAGGCTGGTGGCGGTTTCGCTACACTGAATGACGGACAAGCGGTAGAATTTGAAGTTGGTGAAGGGCAAAAAGGCCCATGTGCTACTAACGTAGTCGCACTTTAGCCAACCAAGACTAATCATTGGGAGACACCGAGTTCTCCCTGATTATTCCCAGTAATGGCCAATCTGGCCATTACTGTCGACCTTCCCTGGCGCCTAAACCTACTATACATGTAGGGAACCCAATCTGAGCGCCACTCGCCAACAGCTTGCATTACAGCGGTTCGGCAAACTCTGCACTCACTGATGTGTCCACGGACTACGCGGGTATTCAAGCTCGTCACCTCGTAGCCACATTGTGCTGTGTCAGTAATAAATGCTTCAAGTTAAACTGAAAGCCCCAAACGCGGTAGAACGAATATGCTTTTACTAATCACAGGGCTCATTATCTGGACTCTGGCGCACTTATTACGGAGCTGCGTTCCGGATTTCCGACAAGCACTGCAATCAAAACTAGGCGTGGCAGCCAAAGGGTTGATCGGTCTTGTTATTCTGACATCACTACTGATGATGATTTTCGGTTATCGCAGTGCGGATTTTGTTCAGTTATGGACCCCGCCAATATGGCTCAGATCCGTCAACAATCTACTGATGTTCGTCGCACTCTACGCCTATTTCACTACTGCAACCGTACCCGGTACCGCGGTTGTGCTGGGCAACCTGAAAAACCCCCAACTTACCGGATTCAAAATCTGGGCTATAGCCCATCTGCTGGTCAATGGTGATCTCGCGTCAATCGTTCTGTTCGGCGGGCTTTTGTTGTGGGCCGTAATCCAGGTTGTTGCTTCCAAACGAGTCGAATCACTTGTAGATCGCCACACCGCACCAATCAAATCAGCATGGATTCATCTCGCTTTAGTGGCAGTAATTTTCGTTGTTGTGGCTGCAGTTCACCATTGGCTTGGAAGGTACCCATTGGCGATATAGCTAATGTCACACGTCGGGGGTGCATGCGCTTATACACGCCTCAATAAACTGTTCGGTATGATCGGCATCGATCCATCGAAATACCGCTGCCAGATTATGCACGGGGTCGTGCCACACCAGCTGACCGCCAATACCCATGGCAAAATAACTCTGTGATGATGCCGACTGACTGACAACATGATTCGTATTAAGCCAGGTAAAGCCGCCATACCATGGCGCAACATCACAAGGCGTCAGCAATTGATCAATCCATTCACTACTGAGTATTTGCACTGCATTGTGGCGGCCGCCGTTTAGCAACAGTCGGGCAACCAACAACTGATCTCGAGCGGAGATAACCACTCCCCCTCCCCAGTGCCCACCGCCCGGCACGCTTTGTAGCGTTTCACCATTGTCCAATTGCACCCAGCTATTTTCGTAACCGTGCCATTGCCACTGATCACTGGCACCTAGCGGCTGCATAATCTTTTCGGCAAACACCTGAGGCAACGATTTTTTAAACAGCCTAAGCAGTGCCAGAGAGAACTGATTAATCCTCACATCGTTATATTCCCAATATGTACCGGGCAATGAAAGATTTCTGCGACTGCCTTTTCTATGTGAACTAACCTCCGGCTGCATACTGACAGTTCGAAAGTGGTCTATCTGATCAGGCACACCAAAACACTGACCAGACCATTCACTGGTGAACTGAAGAAAATGACGCCAGGTAATGGCGCTGTTGTGATTATCGTTAAAGCCTTCAGTGGATACCTTGTGTCTGGCCAGCGTAACGACCACACGTTCATCGAGTTCCGGAATTAATCCTTCATCAAAGGCAATTCCAGCAACCAGAGCAAGATAGGTTTTGGTTACGCTGAAAGTCATGTCGGCGCGATCAATATCACCCCATTGACAGACAATCTCACCGTTAACCTCGACAACACCGCATGGATCACCCCGCTCAAACACCGGCCCCAGCAATCGATTATGCGGAGGATCATCCAGGTGGTGTATCCCCCACTCCCCTTCAGTGGGTATCATCGACCACGGACAGGTACGGGCCTGCGCCGTTTCTAACAATTGTTGCCATCGCTGCGACATGTGTTAACCCGCGGTAAGAAGTATCGAAAAAGGCTTTATTATCACTGTATCCTGCTTTCAGAAAACCCGACGCGTGCGCGTAGCCAACTGCGGTAATTCACTCGCTGAATAACAGACAGGGCCGTTAGCAAAATAACTAGTACACGCTGCCATCTGCTACTGACGCCGTCTGCCCAAGCAACTCTCGTGCTTTACCCAGACTCGCCGCCGCCGCCATTTCCATAAAGCGCGCCTCACTATTAAGCGTGCACAAATTAAAGCCCCAGCCAATTGCTTTCGCTGCATATTCCGGACTGCCGCAGTGCAGACAAGAGGCGATGCCAGCAGACTTGGTGGCCGCCAGTATTTTTTTGATCGCATCCACCATTTCCGGCTCCTGCCTGTCCATACCCGGAGCAAGCTGGCCCTGGCTAAGCCCCAGCGTTAGATCGGCCGGACCAATGTAGATACCATCAATACCAGGGGTGGAAACAATCTCATCAAGGTTCGACATTGCTTCTGCTGTTTCGATCATTGCGATACACAAAATCTGATCATTAGCGTGCTTAAAATAATCTTTACCGGCCGGATACACAGCTCTAGTCGGACCGAAACTTCGCGTACCTGCAGGCGGATAACGCATATAGGAAACAAGTGCCTCAGCCTGCTCACGATTATTGATCATCGGACAAATGATACCGTAAGCACCGGCATCCATTGACTTCATAATCGCTCCGGGATCAAGCCAGGGTACACGCACCATCGGTGTAACGTCATAGCCGGCAATCGCCTGCAACATCTGCAAAGAATCGCTGTACCCAATCGCACCATGCTGCGTATCAATCACCACACTGTCAAAACCCTGAGATGCCATTACCTCCGCGGAAAAACCATTAGCAATCGACAGCCAGCAGTTCAAGGTCGGCTCGCCGTCCTGCCATTTTTGTTTGAGCTTATTCAGTTTCATTTGCTTCCTCTATTTACACCATCGCCACTTCGGGAGGTGTCACAAAATTTTGATTTTACTCCCGCGTGCGAGAGTGTCAGCGCCTTCGTATTAAAACATGACCTTTTCGCAGCAGCACCCATGCATATGCAAACACTTACCTAGTCTAACAAATCTATCGAACGTCGCCGAAACCGGAATTAAAGTTCAACCGCGACATATCTGTGGCTCGCAACTGTACTTCGGGTAGTTCTTGCTATGATCCGCACTGCGAATGCGGAGCCCTGCCATTGAACTTACTTCCCCTTAACCGACCGCAAAACCTGTGATTGGCCTGACTCTCGGTTTAGTGGGTGCTGTTTTGATCGGCGCGTCAGACTGTATTGCCCGTGTCACCACACAGCGGGTCTCGAACAGTGTGTTGATTCTTGCGATTATGGCAATCTCAACAACCATACTGACTGTGTGGCTGGTGATCACCAATGATTTCCCGCCGTTTCATCTGTGGGCATGGGCGGCATCGGCGATTAGTGGCGCTCTGAACGTTGTCGCTCTGTATCTGCTTTATCTGGCACTGGGCCGTGGCCCGGTTGCAGTCGCCTCTCCTGCAGCATCTACCTTTGCGGTAATTCTGGTTGTCATGAATGCCTTGTCCGGCGAGCAGTGGACGGGCCTGCAAATGCTCGCCACCGTTATTGTATTTGGCGGGGTTGCCATGCTGTCGCGGCAGACTCCCGGTCAAACACAAACCAGGGAATACACCACTCAGTGGCTGCAGAAAACAGCGCTGCTCGGGCTTGGCGCCGCACTGGCAATCGCGCTGCGAATGTTTCTGGCACAAGAGGCCACGTCAGAACTCGGTGCTTTGCACGGCCTTTATCTGAACAGACTATCTGCCATGGTTGCCTGCCTGATTCTACTGACGGTACAGCTTGTTCTGACTCAGCCACTGAAAATACCGCGAGACGGTAAAACGCTTGGCCTAGTGCTGGCACAATCATTACTGGAAATGTCTGCTCTGGGTGTTTTTCTCGCAGGCTCTTTCTACGGCGGTAGAGTCTCTGCAGGTATTGGTTATTCAGCGTTCGCTGCCGCCACAGTCATTATTGCAAGAATCTTTCTGGGTGAAGTAATCGGATGGTGGCGGGCACTCTGGATTTCCGTTATCGGACTGGGAGTAGTATTGGCGATAGTCGGAAGCCCGCCATAAGCTCACTAATTAATTAGCTGAGAATTTAATCAACAAGTAAAGCACTTAATCAATCAACGGCACGCCTTTAAATGACCTAGTTAAAGTTGCAGGGAAATTCCTGTATCGGTCGTTACAACCCGCCTTGTTCGAATAGCTTTAATACCGCTATACCATCTAGCTCACCATCGCCATTGTCATTCAATTGCTTAAATAATTCAGATGATTTGGACGACATCGGGGTCGGCACATTCAAAGTACCCGCAAGCGCCTGCACCATCTTTAAATCTTTAGATATCTGAAACGCATAACCTGCCGGGTCAAAATCCCGCTCGACCATACGAGGGTACAGACGCTCCAGCATGTTAGAACCCGCGTATCCGTTTGCCAATGCGGTTGGTATTTTGGAAGCGTCAACACCACCCGCTTCAGCCAAAGCCAATGCCTCGGCAAGTACACAGTAGTTGTTAAGTACCAACACCTGATTCACCATCTTGGTAACCTGCCCTGCCCCGGTGTCCCCCATATGCGTACATTCTCCTAATAGCTGTAATACCGGCAATGCCCGCTCAACAACAGAAGAATCACCACCCGCCATAATCGCAAGCTTACCCTCACGTGCTGCCGGTGGCCCGCCAGACACAGGGGCATCAACCCACGCCATACCACTTTGTGTTTTCAATCGCTCTGCCCAGTCGCGCGTTACCTCTGCAGGTGTGGTGGAGTGATCTACCATCACCTTGCCCCGGCCATCCACACTGGCCAGCCCCTGGTCACCGAATACAACGTCTTGCAGATCATCTGTGGTCATCACACATACATGGATCTGCTGGCAATGACTCGCTACTTCTGCGGCACTCGCGGTGATATTCACACCACAGCGACCAGCGCTCGACAGTTTCTCCTCTACACAGTCATAACCGTAAACCGATAAGCCGCTTTCGATCATTCGTGCCGTGAAAGCACTACCCATCAACCCCAAACCCACAAAA
>CALLLY010000390.1 GCA_938008205.1 uncultured Granulosicoccaceae bacterium | reverse complement strand
CCCATAGAAATAGACAAACCCACCCACACCTGCGGACCCCAAGCGTCTAATAAGTTTTTTGAAATCCTCTGGAGCCGGGTCAAAGCGACAGGGATGGCGCGTGAGCGCTGTTTGCACAGGGATGTGCTATCAGCGCGGCCCGGTGGAGGAGGATTTCAAAAAATGGCGCAGCCACCCGTAGGGCTTCTTAGTCGCGACAAGCCTTTTTGGTTACTTTTGGGGCTTTTCCAAAAGTGACTCGTAGTGCCATGGAGTGGCATCGAAAACCGCCATGGATGGCACGCCTAAACGGAATGCCCCACGTGTACACGTAACCACACACAACATAACAAAAAAACTAAACACTCCCCCCCAACCATTCTTTTAAAGTACGGGCATTATCACTAAGAATCCGCCCAGGCGCACACATAAAAACATAACCATAACCAGTGAGCTTTTCCTTAAAAGGTGCTACCAACAATCCATTGTCCAGTTCATTGAGCATCAGATCATCGGCCAGAATTAATCCCTGACCGTCCACTGCAGCCTGTGCGCGTACATTGGCGTCACTGATCACCCGTCGCGGGTTGTGCCATTGTGCGGTGTGGCCACGTGTACTGGCCTGTAACCATTCCAGCCATAAATCCTGTTGGCGGTCTTCGCATAACAAAGGAACATCTCGCAAGGCTTGTAGTCTTTTTTGCGAGGTTTTTCTGGTCTTGGTTTCACCGCAGACACGATGCAAAAGCTTCGGGCTGATGGCGGGAAACAGGGGCATGGGAAGTTGCGCAAAATGTGTGGGTTCGGCGCGTTGATGGCAACGGCCCCAGCGGATCGCAATATCAACTTCTGCGAGCTTAAAGTCGGCCGAGTTAACCGAGTGCTGCAACAGAACAGCCACTTCTGCGTTTTGTTCATTGAAACTACTGATCTTCGAAGACAGCCATCGTGCGGCCACATAAGTCGTGGCCGCCACGCTAACACCGGCCTGTGATCGTTCTCCCGCCAGACGTTCTATGGTCTCGCCAAGTTCATCAAACAGTTTTTGAGTGGTGTGCAGCAGTGACTGGCCGGCATCGGTCAAATACACCTGCCGTACCGATCGTTTGAACAGGCTGCATTGCAGAACCTCTTCCAGCCTCCTGATCTGATAACTGATTGCCCCTTTGCTAATGCACAGTTCGTCAGCTGCCAGAGTGAAGCTCAAATGGCGGGCAGCGGACTCAAAGGCCTTGAGAGTATCCAGTGGTGGCAGGTGGTGTTTCATGCAGGTTTCTATGGTTCAATATATATGAACCATAATTGAGAAAATTGGATTTGTCACCCGGCCTTAAACCGGATAGAACTGTAAGATTCGGGTAGGAGAAAGCGATGAACGATTCAGTTAACTCACAGGCGCGGGCGGTCATTATTGGTGGTGGTATCGCCGGGTGTTCGACGCTGTATCACCTGACACGCGAAGGCTGGACCGATGTGGTGCTGGTGGAACGGGACGAGCTGACCTCCGGTTCCACCTGGCACGCGGCAGCTCAGGTCACACAGTTTGGTGGCAACCAGACCATGCTCGGGCTCAAGCGTCACAGCATTGAACTGTACCAGCAGTTGGCGGCTGACCCGGAGCACCCTTTTGCCCACCACATTACCGGTGGTATGCGCACCGCCTATACGCAGGATCACCTCGATACCTATCACTACCATGTCGGCATGGCGCGCGGTATGGGGGTGGAGATGGAAGTGATTGATGCTGCCGAGGTTGGTAAAAGGCACCCGCTGTTAGATACCACAAACATACTGGGCGCCTGGTGGGATCCACTGGATGGTTACATTGATCCTTCGGGCATTACCTTCGCACTGGCACGCAAGGCTCGCGAATCCGGTGCGCAGGTCTCTCGCTTTAACCCGGTAGAAAACATCACCAGGAAACCGAATGGTGAATTCATAGTGCACACCAAAAAGGGTGATATCACCTGTGAAAAGGTGGTTAACGCCAGCGGTTATCGCGTGAATGAAGTGGGTAATATGCTGGGTGTTGAGCATCCGGTCACCTCAATGGAACACATGTACTTTCTTACCGATACTCTGCCGGAGCTTGAAGCACTGGACTTTCAGGTACCGGTGATCCGTGATCCGGGAGATGACTTTTATAGTCGTCAGGAAAAAAAGGGGCTACTGGTAGGCGTTTATGAACAAGGCTGTAAAACCTTTGGTATGGATGGAATTGATCCAAACTTTACGAAGGACTTGTGCCCGTCAGATCTGGACCGCTGTCTGGATAACATGGAGCGGATTTTTGAACGCATGCCGGCACTACAGGAAGCAGGGATTCACACGGTAGTTAATGGCCCCATCACTTACACCATTGATGGACTGCCGCTGGTCGGTCAAATACCGGGTATCGAAAACGCTTATTGCATTATCGGATTGCGAGCCGGTATAGGTGAGGGCGGAGGCCACGGAAAAATTCTGGCCGAACTGATGGTGCATGGTGAATGTGAATGGGATGCCTGGTGTCTTGATCCTCGACGATTTACCCAATACGCCAACACTGAGCATACCTGTCTCAAGGCCATTGAAGACTACCAAAACGAGTTTCATTACCACATGCCGCATGAGC
>CALLLY010000389.1 GCA_938008205.1 uncultured Granulosicoccaceae bacterium | reverse complement strand
AAGTGCGAAAAGTACTCAAGGTTGTTGCTTGCCAGTCTTACCTGGTAGCGGCACTCAGGATCAAGCCCGAGAGGGTGCAGTTTTCCGGCAGCAGTACCGGGTAAACTATCAGTTGCCACAACAAACCATAGCGACGACTTTAAATCTGATGACACCAGTCCACTTGCAGTCAAATTTGATTGGTTGCTGTTAAGTCGCCAGCTGGTGCTCTCTGCAATCCACTGACGGTGCTTTTTATATAACGCGACATAATGCGCTAACTGTTTGGACTCATCGTCAGTCAGGTGGCGTGCATCCACCTCGAACCCGAGTTGACCCTGTAGTGCGACGATTGCTCTGGTATGTATGTTGATGCTGCGGCCTGTCAGATGTGCTTCTTCATGACCAACATGTGCGCCCATAATTTCCGGTGGATTAAACAGGCTGTAGCCTTTTTGGATTTGCACACGATCAACAGCATCGATGGAGTCTGAGGTCCACACGCGCCCGGTATGTTTTAACACGCCCCAGTCTGCGCGTGCTCCACCCGATGAACAGCTTTCGATTTCAAGATCCGGGAAACGACTGTTGAGTCGCGCCATCAGTGCATAACTGCCGGTGGGTTGTTTATGTAGTCGGGACTGGCTGCCGTTTCCTGCCAGTACCAGGTCACGATTAAAATCCCACTTGATATAGTCGATGTTGAATTCATTGATTAGTGAGGCCATTTTTTCAAACAGATAATCGACCACTTGCGGGTTATCCATGTTAAGTACCAACTGGTTGCGCGCCAGTGGTGTTTCAATCGGATCGAGTTTTAACACCCACTCGGGGTGCTGGCGAAACAGTTCGCTGTCGGGGTTAACCATTTCCGGTTCAAACCACAATCCGAATTGCATACCAGCGTTGCGCGTGTGATCAACCAAGGGCTGCAGACCATCGGGATAAACGGATTTATCAACCCACCAGTCACCGAGTCCTGCGTTGTCTGAACGCCGCGCGGGGAACCAGCCATCATCCAGTACAAACCTTTCGGCACCCAGTGTTTTTGCTGCATCGATTAGCGCTTTTAGTTTTTCTAAATCATGATCGAAGTACAGAGCTTCCCAGCTGTTGGTATGAATCGGGCGTTCTTTTCTGGTCCACGCAGGCAGAACTTCCTGACGTGCGTATTTGTGCATCGCCTGACTAATCTGGTTTAAACCGCATCCTGCAGCGATGTGTAACGTGGGTGCAGTAAAGGATTCGCCCTCTGCCACGGTAAGTTCACCCGGATCGAGAGCTATGCCGCACTGCAATGCAAGACGACCATCGCTGGCTCTTTCTACAATCGTTCGGTGGCTGCCACTCCAGGCAAGCTGGGCGGCAATAACATGACCTTGTTGTTCATCAAAACCACTGGTCCCGACAACAATACCCGGGTAGAGCTCGTGGCTTGTGCGCCCGCGAGTGTTTTCAAGCAGCAGTTTGCCGTCGGTGATCGGTTGTCTTTGGCGCTGGAATTCCAGTCCCCATCGTCCAGTCAGATAAAGACACTCTGCATAGTGTTGTGGAAGCGGTAAAGCGGCACTGGCCATCCATTCAATAGAGTAGGGCGTGTTGCCGGTATTGCGTAATGTTGTTTCAACAGATAACACACCGCTTTGTGCGTGAAGCGATAGCTTGAGTTCTATATGCAGCCCCGCGGATGCATCGATAAGCTCAATAGTAATATGCGCTTGCTGCTGTTCTATACGTTGTGTTTTTAACTGGTGTGCAAAAGCACTTGCAGCTCTGTGTCCTCTGAGTGCCGGTGTCAGATCAATCCCGTGGCAGGCCTGTGGAAACAAATCTTGTGGTACTGAAGCATCCAGCTTGGCCATGGGTACCGGCAAGTCGGTTATGGCGCCAACTGCTTCCACGCTAATGTCATCCGATAAAGAATGTCCAAACCAGAGTAACTGCGGGATGTCGGATTCGGATCCTGCAAACAGCAGCAAAGTAGTGTCTTGTGCGTCCAGGCGCCACAGTCGGGACTGCTCTACCATAGTGTAAGTACCGGTTTGTTTTGAGTTTTCCGTTTTTGATGGAACTCGTGACAGTAGGGCACGAACAATGCCGCAGACGCGAGCAATGTTCGACGTATAGTTTGTATCAATTAGAGAGGGTATAGACCAGTCACACAGGATTGCTGTGCCGAAGCTGGCCGATAAAACAGAGGGGGAGTGTACCGCTCAGTCTACCTTAGCGGTAGACTGTTTTCTTAACGTATTGTGTTGCTACCGAATTGCTGCTTTCACTGCGAGACTCAGCAGGTCATCCATAATCGAACCGTCTTTGTCGGCGTCGAGAAAAGACTCGAGTAGTCCGCGATTCTGCTTGGCAGCGACTCCTGAATTGAAAATATCTCCGCTTTGATTACCGCCGAAAATACTGCCAGAGGATTTTTTCGCACCACCGAAGAACTTCTTGCTCAGCGAGCTCATGACCAGTGAGGCCAGAATCGGCAATGCCTTCTTCAAAAGCGTTGAGGACAGTCCTGACTGCTGTGCGCCGTAGTTGGCAACGTTTCGACTGACATCTTTGCTGCCGAAAATATGGCCAAGTATAGAGTTACCTTCCTGCACTGTGGACTGTTGGCCGAGTGAAGTTAAGTTATCTAAATAGTTGCTGTGGTTACCTTTAGATAACGCGCCAATCAATCCATCCAGGCCTTGTTCGCTGCGAGCATTGTTTTGCAGGCCACGGGCAAGTGCGGGAATCAGCTGGCCGGCGGCGGTTCGCGCTTCGTTTTCGCCGACGCCAAGTTGTTTGGCCAGTTCTGAAACAACATTCTGGCTGTCATTGCCCAGCAGTGATTCAAGCAGGTTCATAGTCATACTCCGGTAATTAAGGCAGTGCTAGTGAAAGTGGGGACGGCCGGCGACCGCAGCAAGTGATGTTCCGTGGCGGACTGTTAAACTTTGAAACATCTGAATCGCGTGAGTGTACCGCATGTGATCTGAATGTGTCTGCCGATCAGGTAGCGTGCCCGTTCGAGGGCACGCCTGCTTCTTGCGGGGGCTATAGCTGCTTGAGAATGTTTTCTGCCGAGCTGACCTCAAAGGTCGGGCCGTCTTCGACGTTTAGGTGGGTGATCTTGCCGTCATCGACGATCATTGAAAATCGCTGTGAGCGAATACCCAGGCCGCGTTCAACCAGGTCGAGTTCCAGACCCAGAGCCTTAGTGAAGACGGCGCTGCCGTCTGCTGCCATCAGCAAATGCTCGGCGTTCTGGCTTTTACCCCAGGCTCCCATGACAAACGGATCATTCACTGACATGCAGACAATCCGATCCACGCCTTTGGCAAGGATTTTGTCGGCATTGGCAACAAAACCCGGTAAATGAGACTCGCTGCAGGTAGGCGTGAAAGCGCCGGGAACTGCGAAAAGTACAATTTTTTTACCGTTGCACAGTGCTTCGGTGGTGATGGACTCAGGGCCGTTTTCGCCTAGAAAAGCCAGTTCGCCTGCCGGCAGATTGTCGCCAACTTTGACTGTCATGGGGTATTACTCCGGGTGGTTGAATTCGGCTTCGAATGACAACACAGAGCGACTGACAGGTAAAGAGGTTTGTCACATGAGGGTCGGCGACCACAATCCTGTGTATCGACGGTATTTTACAGTTCCAGCAGTTCCTGCAGTTTTTCGCGCTGTGCGTAACCGTCTTTGTAACCCAGCTCAATAAGGTCTCTGGCAAATCCCGAGTCAAACAACAAATAACTTGTGAGGGGACGGCCCTCTTTGGTCATAGCGCCAAGTCCGCTCAACAACACTCGCATGGAACGTGGAAAAGAACGCGTGTGTTTGGCGACAATGTCGCGAATATCGACACTCGGTGAGATCACCAGAAATTCGATGGGTCTGAGCAGTGCATCGTTGTGTCGAAACGACGACTGACGGGTTTTTGAGAGCGCGAAGTTTATGCGGTCGAGTCTTTCAATGTCGGAGTCGAGTCGATCTATAAACAGCGTGTCGAACATGTAGCCCGCAATCTGTCCCAGATTGGGATACACCGGTTCAACCATTCTGGAGGCATCGTCGTTGGGATTGCGCACACTGATAATTAGTAGTTTGTTAGCGCCCAGATGCAGTGCCGGGCTTAACGGCGCTGATTCACGCATGGAACCATCGCCGTGATATTCGTTGTTGAGTTTTACCGCTGGAAACACCACCGGGATGGCAATAGAAGCCATAAAGTGGTCGATGCGAAGGCGTGCAGTTTTACCAAAGCGCCGCGTGCGCTCCCACTCGGCGATGGATTCATCGCCTTCAAAGTAGGTGAGTGAAGCACCGCGAGAATAGGAGGAAGCAGTGACCCCCAGTGCTCTGAGCTGCCCCGCCTGTATGCACTGCCGCATGCGCGCCAGATTGACATGGTTTTCAATCAGCGACCGCAGTGGTGTGTTGTTGAGTAATGAGTCCGGCTGTGAGTGTCCCATGCCGCCACTGGCGAATGACCATATCCACTTGGCACCGGTTTTGGTGGCGGTTTTTGCGTCGGTTTTGACCACCATATCCATATGCAGGTTTTCCCACATACCCAATAAGCGTCGCATGCCGTCACTGAAATTACTTGAACGACTGGCGATCATACCGGCATTGAGTGACCCGGCAGAGGTGCCTGTTACCACCGGAAACGGAGACTGCTGGCCAGTAGGGATCAGCTCTTCAACGGCCTTGAGTACGCCGACCTGATAGGCGTTTCTAGCGCCGCCACCTGGCAATATTAAACCCAGAGTCTGCTTTTCAGTGATTGTCCGTTTGGAAAACCAGTGCTGTATGTCCATCTGTGGAATAGCGATGTACCGTCAGTCGAGTAAACCCGCAAGCTTAGCAAGAGGCAGCGTGACTGCACAGCCGTAACCTGTCGGTTGTTATGAAGTTTGACAGCTGAACAGGCTAAGAATCCGCAGACCTGCGGATACTCAAATCACTAATTTACTGCTGCCTTGGCATTTAACGACTGAAACAGCTCAAGCTTGGCAGTTTCAACATTTTGCAGGGCAATGTTCACATCCTGCCAGGTAATCTGGCTTTCCACTTGTTGCGTCCGGTACCGGTGTCCGGCCAGGCAAAGAACGATACCCAGTGCCAGCAGAAAAAAGACACCCTTATGTAACGGGCTAACTGCCGACATAACCCAGCTCCGTGCGTCCGATTTCCCCGATGATCTGATCGACCTCCTGCCAGCTCGCTGCAAGATCAGCCAGCGTGCCCTCGATAGCGCCTAGCGCCTGCAGGTTATTCAGTGCCAGACGTACACTTTGGCGCAGCTGAGCGGTGTTGGCGGCTTCGCGGTAAACCTGTGCATTCTTCTCGAGCACAAACAACAGTAGGTCGACTTTCCTGGTGCTCAGCTGCAGCGTCGACGCCAGTCTGTGCTGGGTCTTTTCAAACTGACTCCAGATGGCAATTTGCGTTTGCAGAGAATTAATCACACTGGTATTGGCGCTGATAATAATCTTGCGACGCTCAGGGTCGGTGATGGTGCCGTTTTGAGCCTGTTGCAGCTCTAACTGAGAGATCGCAACCTTACGATCCAGGGCCAGGATGGCATCACGGGTCTGACGGCGCTTGCCAGCCAGTTGAGCCTCGCTTTGAGTAGTGTGTGCCGCGTAGTCCACACGCAGGCGCGCGGCCTGTTCGAAGTTGCTGGCAATAATATCGAGTTCACTGGAAAGTTCGTCAATCATGTCATCGATGCGAGTGGCTTGATCTACTCTGGCCTTGAGTGCCCGGAACGCAGCAAGGTTATCGCGCAGCAGCGCATAGGTGGTTGCAGCACCGACTCGTTGAGAATCAGCAACGGTATCCACCAGAAATTCCTTGATTGATTCGAACTGATTCGTCAGCTCGTCCGCACTGGCCTGCTGACCGATTGTCAGAAGCCCAAGGAAGACGGCGCTAATCAGGCTGCGCCACGTTCTGGCCCACATACATTTCACCCGCTAAACCGCTTGTTTATTGTGTACTCATGCCGATGCTCTGCCGGCGGTTGTGGGTATATCGACTGCTATCCGAATCTCTTGATAGTTGTCTCACAAATGCAGGCAGCGCAAGTTTGCAATGTGAATTACAATACCCAGTCTGTCTTTAGGTTGTTGGAACCCTCAACTTCATGAATGCCCTAGAAGCAATCAAATCCCGCTTTGCCGCAGCACTGGCCGACGTTGCCGAGCCTGACTCTATCGATGCATTGCTCGGTATGATCCGCCCGGCGCAGGACGATAAGTTTGGTGACTACCAGGCAAACTGCGCTATGCCTCTGGGTAAAAAGCTCGGTAAACCACCACGGGAAATTGCCGCCTCTCTGGTCGACTCACTCGATATAAGTGACTTGTGTGAAAAAGTAGAAGTTGCCGGACCCGGGTTTATCAATCTGACGTTGTCGGATGCATGGCTTAAAGAGCGACTTTCGGCTTCATTAACCGACGATAATCTGGGGGTACAGAAGGTGCCGTCGCCGCGAACGGTAGTGGTGGACTTTTCCTCACCCAATGTTGCCAAGCCGATGCATGTCGGCCATATCCGTTCCACCGTTATTGGTGATGCGCTGGCAAAAATACACCGCTTTCTTGGACACAAGGTGATCACCGACAATCACCTGGGTGACTGGGGAACGCAGTTCGGCATGATTATCTATGGCTACAAGCACTTTGTAGATACCGACGCTTACGATGCAGACCCGGTGGCGGAGCTGGGCAGGCTCTATAAATATGTACGCGTGATCATGGATTATCACGGGGCGGTTAAACAGTTGCCGGATGCCACGCAGCTTCTGTCTAAACAACAGGCAGCACTCGAGCGTGTCAGCAGTAGTGATGCCGGTGATGATAAAGCAGCTGCAAAAAAGCGAAAAAAGGATATTGCTCGCCTGAATGAAAAGATTGCCGATCAACAATCCCTGGTTGAAACACTCCAATCGTCTGTTGCCGGCCTGGAGCAGGACTCAGCGTTGAAAGCGGTTGCCGAAGCGCATCCGCAAATAGCTTCTGCGGTACTGTCTGAAACGGTTAAGTTGCATGAAGGTGATATCGAAAACAAAGGTCTGTGGGATAAATTTCTGCCGTACTGTCTTGCCGATATCCAGCGCCTTTACGATAGATTGAATATCGAGTTCGATCATGTTCTCGGTGAAAGCTTTTACCATGATCAGCTCGGAGGTGTGGTAGAAGAGTTTATTGATAAAAAAATTGCCACGGAAAGCGAAGGTGCCATTTGCGTCTTTCTCGACGGCTATGAAGCGCCGATGATTATTCGCAAAAAAGACGGCGCCTATCTATACCCGACAACCGATCTTGCCACCATTGCGTATCGAGTACAGGAATGGCAGGCAGATGCCATGCTGTATGTGGTTGATCATCGACAACATGATCACTTCGATAAACTGTTCGATGCAGCGCGAGTGTGGGGCTATAACAATGTCGAAATGACGCATGTGAGTTTCGGGACGGTATTAGGGGATGACGGTAAGCCGTTTAAGACCCGTGCCGGTGATACGGTTGGGCTGGAAGGTTTGCTAGACGAAGCAGAGTCCCGTGCACTGGCGGTAGCGACAGAACAAAACCCGCAGCTTGAAGCCGCGCGGCAACAGGAGATTGGTCGTGTGGTTGGTATAGGGGCGCTAAAGTATGCTGATCTCTCTCAGAACCGATCTTCAGACTATAAGTTCAGCTACGATAAAATGCTTGCACTGCGAGGCAATACTGCCACCTATCTGCAATATGCCAATGCACGAGTGCACGGCATTATGCGTAACCAGCAGGTGACACCTGATTCGTTAAAGCAGGCCCCGCAGGATTTTATTTTCAGCGAGCCGGTAGAGCGACAGCTATCAGTACATTTGTTGCGTTTTGGTGAAGTGCTGAATGACGTACTGGTTGAGTACAAGCCGAACTTACTGTGTAATTACCTGTTTGACCTGGCGCAACTGTTCGCACGATTTTTTGATCAGTGTTCGGTTCGCGATGCTGACACCGAAGCCTTAAAACATAGCCGTTTACAACTCTGTGCGCTTACC
>CALLLY010000388.1 GCA_938008205.1 uncultured Granulosicoccaceae bacterium | reverse complement strand
CCTGCCGGTCGGGAATACACCTGGTATTCACCGAATGGCAGAAACGGCTTTCGGCTGGATCAGATGTTTGTGCATCCATCATTGGCACCGCGGGTAAAAGATTTTCAGCATCAATGGGCCGGCGCTACAGAACAACGTCTTGAAGTGCTGAGTGATCATGCGGCGATGATACTTGAGTTTGTCTGATTGCAGGTGTTGCAAATTACAGAATGACTGGAGAGTTAGAGGAAGCCCGAAGCATGAGCGAGTTGAAATATACGGCCTCGCTCACGCGTCGGGTTTTCTGTTGCTGTTTTGCGTAGTGCACACCGCACCTTCGCGCATGCAGTGCTGCAAACGCCAGTATGGCTGGTGAGTTGGAGGAAGCCCGAAGCGTGACCGAGTTGAAATATATGGCCTCGCTCACGCGTCGGGTTTTCTGTTGCTGGTTAGCGTAGTGCACATCGCACCTTCGCGCATGCAGTGCTGCAAACGCCAGTATGGCTGGTGAATTAGAGGAAGCCCGAAGCGTGAGAGAGTTGAAGTATACGGCGTCGCTCACGCATCGGGTTTTCTGTTGCTGCTAAAAATAGCGCGAACTATCGCTGCCCCTCCCGCTTGCAGGAGGGGCAGTAGCTCAGCGCCAGGGAGGGTTATCTGGTCACGCTCGTACTACACATAGCGAAACATCCAGCCTCCAATCCCACATCTACTCAGGTGCTTTAATAATCCCCTTCTGCTTCATAATGCTGATTACTTTCTCAGCACACTGCTCGGCAGACATGGAAGAAGTATCCACCAGAATCTCCGGAGACTCCGGCCGCTCGTAAGGAGAGTCAATACCGGTAAAGTTTTTAAGATCACCGCGACGAGCCTTCTTGTACAATCCTTTCGGATCTCGTTGTTCCGCTACTGCCAGCGGTGTTTCAACATACACCTCCAGAAATTCATCGTTCTCAAGAAGGTCGCGTGCCATTTTACGCTCGGCAATAAATGGCGAGATAAAGGCAGTTAATACGATCAATCCACTGTCTACCATTAACCGCGACACTTCACCGATACGGCGGATGTTTTCGACGCGGTCTTCGTCGGTAAAGCCCAGGTCTTTATTGAGGCCGTGTCGAACGTTGTCGCCGTCAAGCAGGTAGGTGTGTCTGCCTTGCTCTGCCAGCTTCTTTTCAACAATGTTGGCAATGGTGGACTTGCCGGAACCCGATAATCCGGTAAACCAGACCACGCAGGATTTCTGTGCTTTAAGTTCTGAGCGCACGGCTTTATCCACATCAACCGCCTGCATATGAATATTCTGCGAGCGTCTGAGTGCGAAGTTTAATGTGCCTGCGGCAACCGTGCCGTTGGTTAGCCGGTCTATGAGAATGTAGCTGCCGGTAGTGCGGTTATCATTGTAATCGTCAAAGGCAATTTGTCGATCCAGATTAATATTGCACAGGCCTATATCGTTGAGTTCCAGTTTCTTCGAAGCATTGTGTTCCAGCGTATCAACGTTTATTTCATACTTTATATCAGTCACCGTAGCCACAGCGGTTGCCGTGCCGCACTTAAGCGTGTACTCACGTCCGGGTAACAGTGGCTCCTCGTCCATCCATACCAGTGTGCTTTCAAACTGGTTTGCGGTACTTGCCGGCGTATCGGTGGTAGAAATAATATCACCGCGTGAAATATCTATTTCATCGGTCAGGGTAACGGTTACCGCTTGTCCGGCAATCGCTTCCTGCAGGTCTCCATCATAGGTGACAATGCGTTCGATCTGGCTGGTTTTGCCGGAAGGCTGCACACGAACCTGATCGCCTTTTTTTATTTTGCCGCTGGCAATAGTGCCGGCAAAGCCTCGGAAGTCCAGGTTGGGGCGATTGACCCACTGCACCGGCAGTCGAAACGGCAGGTCCAGATTTGCGTCGCTACTGACTTCGATTGTTTCAAGGCACGATAACAACGTAGTGCCGTGGTACCAGGGCGTCTGCTGGCTGGGTGCAATGATATTGTCACCCTGCAGTGCTGAAACCGGAATGGCGGTGACTTGCTCAATGCCTTGATCTTTAGCAATGCTGTTGAATTCTTCTGTGATCTCTTTAAATGTCTCTTCCGAGTATTCAATCAGATCCATCTTATTCACTGCCAGTACAACGTGGCTGATTCCGATCAGTGAAACAAGATACAAATGTCTTTTAGTCTGAGTTAGCACGCCTTTGCGTGCATCTACCAGAATTACCGCAGCATCTGCATTGGAAGCACCAGTGATCATGTTGCGGGTGTACTGAATGTGCCCCGGTGTGTCGGTAATAATAAATTTGCGTTTGGTGGTATTAAAGTAGCGATAAGCCACGTCAATGGTAATGCCCTGTTCACGCTCAGCACTCAGGCCATCAACCACCAGCGCAAGGTCCAGATTTTTGCCTTGCGTGCCGTGTTTTTCTGAAGCCACTTTTGCGTTTTCAATGTGATCGTCAGGCAGTGAACCGGTTTCAAGCAACAGCCTGCCAACCAGTGTGCTTTTACCGTCGTCAACACTGCCGCAGGTAATAAAGCGCAGCATGTCTTTCTTCTCGTTCTTTT
>CALLLY010000387.1 GCA_938008205.1 uncultured Granulosicoccaceae bacterium | reverse complement strand
GCCTCCATCACTTCATGCATTTTACGACTGAGTCTTTCCGGACTTGGAAAGTAATCCCACTCCTGCGCATGCGGATAGGGTGTGTCCCAACCGGTTACACGTGCGATGGGTGCTTCCAGATGGTAAAAGCATTCTTCCTGTACCAGCGTACATAGCTCTGCCCCAAAACCGGAAGTTCGCGTGGCTTCATGCACTATAACGCAGCGACCGGTTTTACTGACTGACTTCACGATAGTGTCAAGGTCCAGTGGCAGTAACGATCTGAGATCGATAATTTCTGCATCGATACCAGATTCAGCCGTTGCCGCTTCGGCAACATATACCATAGTGCCATAGGCAAGTATGGTCAGATCAGATCCTTCCCGTCTGATCGCTGCTTTGCCAAGTTCGGTTTTGTAGTAGTCTTCCGGTACCTCTCCTAACGCATGATCACGCCACGGCACCACCGGCTTTTCATGGTGACCGTCGAACGGTCCGTTATACAACCGCTTTGGTTCCATAAAAATCACCGGATCAGGATCTTCGATTGCAGCAATCAACAAGCCTTTAGCGTCATACGGGTTTGATGGCATAACCGTTTTTATTCCGCACACCTGAGTGAACACAGCTTCCGGACTCTGGCTGTGCGTTTGTCCACCAAATATTCCACCACCTACTGGCATGCGTATGACTAACGGGCAGGTAAAATCGCCCCCGGAGCGATGCCGCAACCGTGCGGCTTCAGACACTATCTGATCATAAGCCGGGTACACGTAGTCCGAAAACTGTATTTCGATACAGGGTCTTAACCCGTAAGCGGCCATACCAATCGCGGTACCAACAATACCCGATTCGTTGATCGGAGCATCAAAGCAACGGCTGGCACCATACTTATCCTGCAAGCCTGCAGTGCACCGGAACACTCCACCGAAAAAACCGACATCTTCACCATAAACAACAACACGTTCGTCGTTTTGCATGGCATTATCGTGGGCGTTCTGAATCGCCTCGATCATCGTCATTCTAGCCATTAGTAACCAGCCTCCTGACGCTGTTTAATCAGGTGTGGCGGCATCTGCTCAAATACATCTTCAAACATATCGCGGGCAGACGGGGTGTTGCCGCTGCTTAAGGTGCCTATCGCTTCAGCTTCTTTTTGTGCGCTTAGGACTTCGTCTGCAATCTCGGCTTCGGTTTGAGCATGTCTTTCTTCTGACCACATACCCTGCTTTATCAGGTAATTTTTAAACCGTATGATCGGATCACCCAATGGCCATGCATCACCCTCTTCTTTGGGCCGGTAGGCAGAGGGATCATCAGAAGTAGAATGTCCGCCAGCCCGATAGGTCACATATTCAATCAGTGTTGGCCCAAGGTTACGGCGAGCTCTTTCAGCAGCCCACCGGGCAACCGCATACACAGCCAGGTAATCGTTTCCATCAACACGCAACGCCGGAATGCCAAAGCCATGACCGCGAGCCGCAAAAGTGCCGGCATCACCTTTGGCAATACCCTGAAATGTTGATATAGCCCACTGGTTGTTCACAATGTTCAACACCACTGGTGCCTTGTAGGTAGATGCAAAAACCATCGCTGCGTGAAAATCGCTTTCCGCGGTAGATCCATCTCCCACCCAGCCTGCAGCAATCTTAGTATCTTTACTGATGGCCGAAGCCATCGCCCAGCCAACCGCTTGCGGATACTGCGTGGCCAGATTACCGGAGATTGAAAAGAATCCATGTGCCTTGGATGAATACATGATCGGTAATTGCCGCCCGTGATTCGGATCTTTCTCGTTTGAATAGATCTGGCACATCATTAAAAACATCGGATAGTCCTGTGCGATCAGTAAGCCGGCCTGCCGATAGGTCGGAAAATTCATATCGCCGGGTTCAAGCGCTGTTTGAAACGCACAGGAAATTGCCTCTTCCCCCAGGTGCTGCATATAGAACGAAGTTTTTCCCTGCCGCTGCGCCATTAACATGCGTGCATCGAACGCACGCAGTCGCATCATGTGGCGCAAGCCGGTCAGCAGAGAATTTTCATCCAGATCACAGACCCACTCCCCAACAGCGTCGCCATCGCGGGACATGACACGAATAATTGTAAAAGCGAGGTCACGCAGTTCTTCGGGATCAGTATCGACTGGTGGGCGCCGCACAGCCCCGGCAGGCGGGATTTTTACACCGGAAAAATCCGGCGTGTCACCGGGACGGATTTCTGGCGCAGGAACGCGAAAAGACAAGGGGGGATAATCACTCATGGCGATCCTCTTGCTATATTGGCAGTGCTGCAGGTCTGTTTAACCTGCGAGTCTTGTACCATGCGCTGTGCTTAAGCTTGGTAAAACTTGCACAGGTTCAGGTTTGCCGAGATGTTATTCCATACTCGTGCAATCTCTGCTTACAATTGCGCAAAGATTGCTCGCCTCAACCTGACCCAGCGGTCTCCTCTCTCTGTCACTGTTTTGTCGGTTCCAGTAAACTCGATATCACAATATTCTCGGGATAACGTATGAAAACCATTCTTGGCAGCATGACTTTCGCGGATCAGGTTGATCAACAGGGTGCTAAGCAAATGCTCAACACCTACACCGCAGCCGGGCACAATGAAGTCGATACGGCATATGTTTATTGTGGTGGTAAAACAGAGACACTGCTGGGTGAAATCAAAGACAGCCTGTCCGACTGCAAGCTCGCCACCAAAGTCAATCCCAAAGAAGCAGGTCTGGGCAAAGCGGCAGTCGATAAACAGTTCACCACTTCACTTACGCGGCTGAACGTTGAGGCAGTCGATTTGTTGTATCTTCACCAACCGGACCTGGACACACCGATAGCGACTACTCTTGCAGCGATCAACGAGCACTACACAGCGGGTCGCTTTAGTCGGTTCGGGTTAAGTAACTACGCAGCCTGGCAGGTTGCCAACATCTACAGAATCTGTGAACGCGAAGGTTATGCGTTACCCACGGTTTACCAGGGCATGTACAACGCACTAACCCGCGATGTTGAGCGCGAGCTTTTTAATTGTCTTGCTAACTTCAATATTGCCTTTTATGTTTACAACCCACTTGCCGGAGGCATGCTAACAGGCAAACATCACAGTCAGTCACAACTTCCTTCTGAGGGCAGATTTTCTACCAACACCGAGTACCAGAATCGTTATTGGAAAAAAGACTATTTCGCTGCAATCGATAACTTTACAAAAGCATGTGCTTCCGAAAACATTGAGCCTGCTGCAGCTGCACTTCGATGGCTTACCCATCATTCAGACCTTAACAGTTCAAAAGGTGATGGAATAATTCTGGGCGCCAGCAACCACAAACACTTTGAATCCAACCTTGCTGCAACCACGCAGGCAGCTCTGCCGGAATCAATCGTCGCAACACTTGATGAGGGCTGGGAACTATCACGCGCCGATTGCATCAAATATTTTCGTCCCTGATTGCAACCCAAGCCGTTACCATTCTAATCCTATGTACCGATATCTGATCGTTGTTGTCGCGCTGTTGTCCTGGAACGCGTACGCTGCCGAGTGTGAGTACCTGGCATCACCCCCCGATGCTGTCCGGGTATCAGGCAAAACTAATATTGACCAGGCATGGTATGGCAGTGCGACAACGCGCTATGCCCACGGTGTCCTTGGAGATGCCATTGAAGCGCAAACGCTGTACGCAACCCTGAAAGGAAAAGACGGTTGCGCGCTTGAAGTGACACTGGACAGCAGCGCCGTATTTGAAGACGTAACCCCGCGTATTGCCGATGTTACCGGTGATGGCGAAGATAATATTATCACTATTGAAAGCAACGTTGAACGTGGGGCATCGCTGGCAATCTATGGTGTTGTGGACAACACACTAACTAAAATCGTTGCAACCCCGGCCATCGGCACGCGGTATCGATGGCTTGCTCCGATTGGTACTGCCGACTTTAATAACGATAACATTCTCGATGTCGCCTACGTAGAAACCCCGCATCTTGCCGGGGTAATAAAGGTATGGAGCTTCGCCAACGGCAAAGCAGATCTGCTTGTCCAACGCGCCGGTTTCTCAAACCACCGCATCGGTGAGAACTTTATAACCGGTGGCATAGCAAACTGTGACAACAAACCTGTGATGATACTGCCTGCAAGAAACTGGCGTGAAACCCTTAGCGCCTCAGTCATTAACGGCGATATCAGTTCAAGAGTTGTTGCTGAAGATACTAACCCTGACACCATTGCCAGTCTTCTTCAGTGCACATCCAGGTAACCACATGGCGTTAGTGCTTCGTCAAAAAGCACTGATTTGGTGTAATACATCGGCGAAACATGTGTTATTGCAACACAGCAGTTACAGCCTTAATCGCGTTTAAAACTTGTTCAGATTAAATGGTACCTGATCAAATGTCAGCAAACGGTCAAAACGCCTTACGGCATTTTCCGACCCGACAATTTTACCTA
>CALLLY010000386.1 GCA_938008205.1 uncultured Granulosicoccaceae bacterium | reverse complement strand
GGAAAACGCCATACCGAATGGACCAGGACTTGTGGTTGTGAATCCGCCCTATGGCGAGAGGCTTGAAAAGCAGGAGCAGATCGGAAAGTTCTACACGACGCTCGGGCGGACTTTAAAACGCCGCTGTGCAAATTGGCAGCTGGCTTTGTTTACCGGTGCGCCTTCGCTGTTTCATCGTGTGGGGTTGTCGAGAAGAGTCGTTCTGGAATGTAAAAATGGTGATCTCGATTGTCGATTGTTTATTGCATCGGTTCCTGCCGCCGCAGCCGGTGCGATCGAACAATCATCGGCTGACCGCCAATCACTGGCCGACAGTCGATCATCGGTTGATAATCCCTGGGATACCGCTACCAAAACTCGTGAAAATCGCAACAAGTCACCGCAAGCTCCTGGAGTTGATCAGTTTGCAGATCGATTAAGAAAAAATCTTCGCCAGATTCGTGGCTGGGCCAAGTCTTCGGGAGCGACAAACTACCGCGTCTATGATGCTGACTTACCCGACTATGCTTTTGCGTTAGATGTTTATCATGATGTCGATCCGGCTCGTGGTGTCTATGTCTGCCTGCAGGAGTACCGTGCACCTGCGCACATTGATACACGGCTTGCGCAACAGAGAATTGATAGCGCCGCAGAAGTCATTAAAGTTGAGCTGGCATGTCCTGATCATCAACTGGCGATTAAGCGCCGCGCCCGGCAACGTGGAGATCAGCAATATAATCGCCTGGAAAAACTCAATGAGTTCCGCACAGTGGCAGAAGGGCAAAGTCGCTTTTTAATTAATATTCATGATTATCTCGATTGCGGGCTTTTTCTGGATCATCGTAAGGTGCGGCAATGGCTCGGGAAAATTTCACAGGGCAAGCGGTTTTTAAATCTTTACTGTTATACCGCATCAGCCACGGTACACGCGGTCACCGGTGGTGCCAGTGCCAGTGTCAGCGTTGATCTTTCCCACAAATATCTGGAATGGGCTGAGAAGAACTTCTCACTGAATAGTATCGATGCACGTCAGCACCGGCTGGTGCGTGCTGATTGTCGAGCGTGGATTGAAGAGCACAAAACGACGGGTGGTGAAGGCTTTGATATTATTTTTCTTGATCCGCCGACTTTCTCAAACTCTTCAGCAACGGAAAACGACTGGGAAGTGCAAGGCGATCATCAGGCGATGATCGAGCAATGTATGTCTATACTTAACTCAGAGGGAGTTCTGGTTTTCTCCAACAACTTCCGGCGCTTTAAGCTATCCGCTGAGATCCCTGTAAAGTATGCTGTAGAAGATCGCACGCGCTGGAGTCTGCAGAGAGATTTTTCTCGCAATCCCAAAATTCATCAGTGCTGGTTTATCCGGCATGCAGATTCGGCTTCCAGCTCCGAGTCCGTACATAAACAATAATCGAGGTTCTACCTGTGGGCGAGTTTTTCTTCAGTTATGGGTTGTTTCTGGCCAAGCTGTTGACAATATTTTTGTTGCTGGTTGCGTTGTTAGTGTTGGCATCGGCATTTGGTGGTCGGGGGCGTCGCTCGAAAGGGACGTTGAATGTTACCCACATCAATGAGCAACTTGATCAAAGCCGGGAAATGCTGCAATCGCTGGTACTGGATCCAGCTGACTTCAAGCAATCTGCCAAGCTCAAGAAAAAGCAACTTAAGCAAGAAGCGAAAGCAAACAAGGCCGCCGCAAAAATTGCTGCTAAAAATCGCGGTGACGGCACCACTATTGTCGATGAAAAGAAGCGTCGCCGAATTTTCCTGATCGATTTCAAAGGGGATATCCAGCCTACTCAGGTAGAAAACCTGCGCAAGGAAGTGACTGCAGTGTTGTCGATCGCTGATGTCTACGATGAAGTGGCTATTAAAATTGAAAGTGGCGGTGGTACCGTGCACGGATACGGTCTTGCGGCTGCGCAGTTGCAGAGAATCCGTGATAAGAATATTTCACTGGTGGTGACGGTCGATAAAGTCGCAGCCAGTGGTGGCTATCTGATGGCATGTGTCGGTAATAAAATCCTTGCCGCACCCTATGCGATCATCGGATCAATTGGAGTTATGGCGCAGATTCCGAACATCCACAGGCTGCTGAAAAAGCACGATATTGATGTGGAACTGCTAACTGCCGGCGAATACAAACGAACGCTAACAGTGCTTGGAGAAAATACGGACAAAGGCCGCCAGAAGTTTCTAGAAGACATCCAGGTAATACACGATCAGTTTAAAAACACGATTTCCAGGTTTAGACCACAGACGAATATGGCAGAGGTGGCAACTGGCGAAGTGTGGAGTGGCGAAGAGGCCGTCAGGCTTAATCTGGTTGATGAAATTATCACCAGTGATGAATACATTGTGAAGAGTTGCGAATCCGCTGATGTCTACAGCGTGAAGTACGAAGAGAAGAAGCCGCTGCACGAGAAGTTTAGTGCAGCTGCGGCATTGACTGCTGATCGCGTAGTAGATTTGTTGTTGCAGAAAGCTGATCGCACTCGCTTTTTGTAGCTGCTCCTAATAGTAAAAGCAAAAAGGCCAGCACTGGTGCTGGCCTTTTTTATTTGTACGACCGGGTTTTTGATGCTGCCCGTTACTTGGCCGCGCTGCGCCTTCCGCTGCCGGCGATCTGAACTCCGTATTTTTTCATCAGTCGATATAACGTTACGCGAGACACACCCAGCTGGGATGCTGTTTCAGTCACGTTGTTATAGTTTCGCTCCAGCGCATTGCGTATGAACTCTCCCTCTGCCTTAGCTCTGACTTCGTCGAGATTGGTCGGCGTGTCGCTTTCGTCTTCGCTACTGGCGTGACCTGCCAATCCCAGATCAATTGGCTGTATGAGAGTTGATTCACACATCACTATGGACTGCCGTACCCGGTTGAGTAGCTCTCGCACGTTGCCGGGCCAGCTGTGTTGATGCATGGCGATTTTGGCCTGTTGCGAAAAGCCTTTAATTCTGCCGCCTGGTGCGTCATCAATAAATTTTTCAAAGAAATACTGGGCAAGGCTGTCGACATCGCCAATGCGATCACGCAGCGCTGGTATTTCGATATGCAGGATGTTCAGTCGGTAAAACAGATCTTCACGAAACTGGCCGGATTTTACCGCTTCATCAATACTGTTTGAACTGGCAGTGACAATACGAACGTCTACTGGAATAGGCTGGCTGCTGTTCAGGCGTTCTACCTGACCTGTTTGCATAAAGCGCAGCAGCAGCATTTGCTGTTCTGCCGGTAAATCGGTTACCGAGTCCAGGAACAGAGAACCGCCAACAGCCTGTTCAATTCTACCCGGGCCTTTCTCGCGTGATCCGAATAGTTCTTCACCTATCAGATTTCCCGGGATGGTAGCGCAGCTTACAGTGACGAATGGCCCGGTGTTGCGTGGCGACTGGTTGTGCAGTGCACGACCGACCAGCTCTTTGCCGGTGCCGGTTTCCCCGGTGATCATCACCGGTGCGTCAACCCTGGCGGATTTCTTAACCGCGGCATAAAGATTCAGCATTGCCTGGCTGGTGCCAACCATTTGCGTATCGTTATCTGCGATCAGGCTGCTGATTGCCGGACGTGGACGCAAAATTGCCATGCCGTAGGCGTGGCCGAGAGTGCTCACCAGCTGCTGCGTATCGCAGGGCAGGGTGTGGTAATCGAAACAGTGGTCGGAAATCATCCCTGCTGCTCGCGAGTCTTCGATTACTGTAGGTTCGACAACCGCAATCCAGCTCATCGGGTGGGTATTGAGGAGCTTTTCTATCTGGTCCAGCGCTTCAAGCTGTGCGACGCTAATCACGATGACGCCAACTTCGAATGCGCCGTCGTAGAGAGTTTTGGTGGCCGAGTCGATGTTGTCTACTGCGGTAATCTGCCAACGTGCAGATTTTATCGCCGAAGCCAGCTCGTCTTGCGTATGACTCAGGTCACAGAACAGCGCTTTGCGCATGGCAAAAGAGCGTGACTCTTCCGCATCCCTGTCACTCCCGCGTTTTTGAGTAGCATTCATTAAATACTTTCCGGTCCTGCGTACCTCA
>CALLLY010000385.1 GCA_938008205.1 uncultured Granulosicoccaceae bacterium | reverse complement strand
TTGGCATTTTACCGTTGAGCGCGGCGAGTTCTTTTTCCGCGGTTTCCAGTTTGCGCTTTAGCTCTTTTGCTTCCTGGCTCGCCACTTTGGCATCGTCACGATACTGTCGTGCTGCCTCTGCAGATTTTTCCAGATCCTTCTTCATTGCCTGGTAAGCGCTGTCGAGTTTGTCCGACTCTTTCTCAAGTCGCTTTGCTTCTCCGGCAATTTGCTTGCTGTCGGCTTTAACTGTGCCCAGTTCATTCTGTGTGCTGGCGAGGTCTTGTTCTGCCTTCTTCAACTCATTCGCGAGCCTGGCCTTTTCTGCGATCTCACTGGCCAGCAGCTTATCGAGTTCGGCGACTCGTTGGTTTGTCGCACCGTTTGCGGAATCTTTATCCTTTTTCATGCTGGAGAGAGAATCGCGGTATTTTTTGGCAGCCTTCTCAGCGCGAGCCTGTGCCTTCTTGATCGCAGCGAGCTCATCTTTAAGCGCGGAAATTTCTTTTTGCAATGCGCTATCAGACTTCGATGCTTTGTCGGTGACTGCTTTGAGTTCACGGGCAAGTGCAGCCTTGTCTGAAGCCTCAACTTTAGCCGATGACTTCAGATCGTTGGCCAGATCTTTTAGGCTGGCGGCTTCATCAGTCAGTGCTTTGTTTTGTGCCTGCAGTTGGGCAACTCGTTTGTCGGCAGAGGTAGCGGCATCGCTGGCTTTCTTTGCTGCTTCGCTTGCCTGTTTCTGTGCAGAGCTTTCTGCACCTTTGGCAAGGCGCAGCTCGGTAGCCTGAGCCTGCTGCTGTGCTTTGAGCTCGTTTATTTTCTCCTGCAGTGCTTCATTCTGTTGTGCAAGACGCTGGTTGTCAGAGTCGAGCTTGTTTGTCGCACCATTGCTGGCCTGCTGGTTCGCATCAGCTTTCTGTCGTAAAGATTCCAGTTCACGCTCAAGTGCCGCTTTTTCAGAGCCAAGCACCTTTGCAGAAGTTTGCGCTTCAGTGACGGCATCTTTGACTGCCTGAAGTTCCTTAGCTAGTGATTCGGCGCGACGATTTGAGTCTTCGGCGCGTTTCTGCGCGGAAGCTAAGTCTGCTTTAGCTTGTTTCAGATCTGACTGAACACCTTCTTTGCCGGCAAGTTCGGCAGAGATCTTTTCGATCTGTTGCTGTAGTGCTTTGCTCTCTGCTTCTGCTTTGCGTTTTTCATCAGTTAAACGCTTAGCTTCAGTCTTTAGCGCAGCAGCTTCGCTTTCATGCTTAGCTGCCAGGCGATCTTTCTCAGCAATCGCTTTGTCTGCCTTTTGCATGGCAAAGAGCTGGCTCTTCTCGTTTTCTTTAAGCTCGGCTTTGACTGCTGCGAGCTTTTTGATAGCCAGCCCGCCGTCTTCTGCTCGGGCCGCTTTTTCGGCCAGTGATGCCTTGAGTTCAGCAATCGTTTTGTTGTGATCTTCTTTGGATTTTGCCAGATCTTTTTTCAGTGAATTGGCTTCATCACCAAGTGCACTGACTTCGCTCTCCAGCAGTCCGATATCCTTTTCCAGAGCTGCGCGTTGTGTGGAGGCAAGCTTGGTATCTGTGATCTTTGCATTCAGCTCGTCTTTGAGTGACTGGATCTTGTCTTCCAGTGCCTGCTGACGCTGCTCAGCGCTGGCCTTGTCTTTGTTTGAAGCGGCCAGTAACTTCTCAAGTTCAGAGACTTTGGCACCGGCGTCTTTTTCCTGAGCATCGAGATTGCTCTGCAGAATGCCAATCTTGTTTTCAAGTGTCGCTTTGTCTTTCTCGGTACGACCGGCAGCAGCCTTGTTGGCGTCGAGCTGCGCCACTGCCTTGCTGTGTTCCTCAGCGGCTTTTGCCTGCTGCTTTTCGCTATTGGCGAGATCTTTTTCCAACCCGTCAATTTTAATCTTGTAGTGGTCAAGATCTTTTTCGAGTTTTACTGCACTTTGTGCAGAGGCATTCTCTAGCGCTGCTTTCTCTTTTTGCAGCTCGGCCAGCTGGCTCTTCAATGCGTTGTGATCTGCCTGACTACCGTTTTGTTGTTCGGCTGATTGACTGAGTTTATCTTTGAGGCGATCTATCTCGCCTTGCAGGCGAGCAATTTCACCAGCGTTTTCCGCCAGTTTCTTGTTTGTTTCATCACTGACTAACTGACGTGCAGCAATAGTTTGTTCAAGGTCTGCAACCTTTTTGTCATGAGTCTGTTGCAGCCGAGCCAGTTGCGCCTGAAGTGAATCCACTTCACGCTGCAGTGCCTCTTTCTCGGCAAGTGCCAGTTTATGGTCGGTTATTTTGTTCTGTAGCTCTTGCTTAAGTGACTCGATTTTTTCAATCGATCTATCACGTTGAGCTTCCGCTTCAGCAAGTGCTTCAGTGGCGCGTTTGTGGGCCAGGCTTTCGTGGTCAAGGCTTCTTTTCAGATCGGCAATAGTGGCTTCACGTTTATTGACAGAGTCATTCAGGGAGATCTGTAGTGAATTGATCTCACGTTGTAACTCACCACACTCGGCTTTTGCACGTTCAGTTGCAGCATCATTGTTTTCAAGCCTGACTCGCATTTCCGCAAGGCGGTTTTCGAGCTCCGCACGTTTGCCATGTGCGTCTGCAAGAACCTGATCCAGCTGCCTTACCGCTGCTTTTTCATTGTTCAGGTCATTGCCGAGCTTTTGCAGAAGGTTATCTTTATCTGCGACGGTTCTCAGTAAACCGTCGTTGTTGGATTGTGTTGCACCCAGCTTACTGGTCAGCTTGGCGATCTCACTTTTTATCGGCGGCAGCTCACCATCCATATCATCCAGCTTGGATTGCAGAGTAGCGATGCTTTTATCTCTGCCTTCCACATCACTTTGAGCCTGCGAGAGCGCCTGCTTGATCGGCTTGATCGTTTCCTCTGACTGATGCAAGCGCGACTTTAATTCTTCTTCGGCTTTATTCGCTTTTATTTTGCGTAAAATCCAGCCGAGTAAAAAACCGAGAAAGGTTGCAATCAGGAGGATCTGCAATACCTGTGTGATTAAATATAGCATTTCTACTCCGCGCTCTGAGAGCTAATGATGGTTTGTTGCAAGGTTAAAAAATTGGTGTTTGTATCGTGCACGTACTGAATATTCACACGTCGGTTGTAGGTCTTGTCGTTGGTTGATTCGTTAGATGCGACGGGTCGGGTTTCTCCATATGAGAAGATTTGGATGCGTTCATGACCGACACCTTGCGACGCGATTGAATCGGCAACGGCAGTGGCACGTCGCTTTGAGAGTTCAAGGTTATAGTTCTCACTACCGTCCTGGTCAGCGTGTGCTTCCACCAACAGGATCCCGGGGCAGGCCTCCAGTAAATGCGCATGGTTTGAAACCACATTCATATACGCGTCGGAAACGACAGCGCTGTCAATCTCGAACAAAATGGTGTCCTGATCTACGACAGACTGAAGCATAGAGCGGCAGGCTTGCGTCATGTTGTTGGCGACATCTATGTTAGTAATCAGTTCTAACGGATCTATGACGCCTTGCTGATTGGCCAGGTTGTTTTCAATAGCTGCTTTGATCTGATCATCTTCTGCCTGACCATTGAGAATGAATTGCTCTTCATTAATTTTCAGGTCACCCTGGTTGAGCATTAACAGAGCACCGGCACCCAGCGCCAGCTTTTCCGGGCTCATCGCTAATCGGCGGCCGGTGGTTGCCACGGTGCCAGCAGGAACCACCGGATCGATGGCTTGCTTCATGTGGCTGAGCGCCTGATCAGTATCGACGGTGCCGCCGATAGTCATGCCCTGGCTCACGTTGTGAGTCGCATTAAAGTCATACCCGTCCCGCAATTCCAGCATGCTTTTCGATGCTCGCACTCCCCACACGGAGTCCACGGTTTGCTTCGCGTGTGTGCGGTCTCGTTCGGAGTTGACTAGGCCGGATAACGTCACATCGCGCCCATCCACTGACAGATCAACATCAGGATTGACCTCGGCAATGGCGGCGCTTGAGCGCTCGGTGATATCGTTCTGGATCCGGTCGGTAAAAAGAGTGGCACCGACCCAGTACACCACACCGAGAAGGGCGGTTAACAGTACTGCAGGTATAAGACGCATAGTGATTCCGTCGACTGATTTGACACTTTCAGAGATAATGCGCAAATTGTTAGCCAACCTGCTTGTCCGTCTGATTTATCGACGGACAATATGTGAGGTGATACGCACAACATTTGTAAACAAATATTCACACATCCGCATTCGGGAACGGTTATATGAAAGCTTTGGTTTATGTCGGCACGCAGGACGTGGTTTATCGAGACGAGCCTGAACCTGCACCCCCCGCGGCTGATGAAATGCTGCTGAGCGTCGATGCCTGCGGTTTGTGTGGTTCGGATATGCACGCGTATCATGGATTAGATGCGCGGCGCGTACCGCCTTTGGTATTGGGTCATGAAGCTTGTGGTGTGGTGCAAAACGGAGACCGTCAGGGCGAGCGGGTTATCGTTAATCCCTTAATAACCTGTGGTCATTGTCAAGAATGTGTCTCTGGTAGAAGTAACCTTTGCGCGGCACGAGAGCTGGTCGGAATGCGTATTGCCGGTGCTTTTGCTGATCAGGTCGTTCTGCCGGCCCGAAATGCTTTAACGATGCCGGCAGATATGGGTATTATCGAGGCCAGCCTGACTGAGCCGACAGCAGTGGGTGTGCACAGCGTTGTGCTGGCTGAAAGAGTATTGCATCGCCCGGTCTCTGAAGCGCGCGCGCTGGTACTGGGTGCGGGCGCTATCGGGGTGCTGGCTGCCCTGGTACTTAAGAGTAAAGGGTGCTCAGAGGTCTATCTCGGTGATACTAATGCTTTGCGCCGCACCACTGCAGAAAAACACAATTTCGGGCATGTCTATAATCCGCTTCAAAACGAGCCCGAAGAAGCAAGCTTCGATGTGGTGTTCGACGCCGTTGGCAGTGGCAAGACCCGCGAAGCGAGCAGCCGGATGGTCCGGCCGGGAGGAGTAATCTGTCATGCCGGACTGCAGGATCAGGAGCTCGGACTGGACACGCGCCGTTTAACGTTGCAGGAAGTATCGTTTGTTGGAAATTATTGCTACACCGTGGCTGATCTCAATGCGTCCATTGCGTTGCTGCATCATGGTGGGTTAGGAGCATTGGACTGGGTTGAGCAAAGACCTTTGTCGGATGGTGCCGGTGCATTTGCCGATATACATAACGGTAAGTCTGCTGCGCCCAAGATTGTCTTAATTCCGTAGCCTGGCTTGCCGGGTTTCTATCAGACGACATAAGGGTTTCATCTTATCGTGTCTTACCTGGTGGAACCTAGCCTGCATTATTCATGAGGCGACCGCGGAAACTTAAGAGAAATTACTATTTTTATAGATCAAAACTTGTACTTACCGACCAGTTTCAATGTAACAGTGTGTCTATTCACCATCAGACACAAATATTGCTGCACATCTCGCCCGATCAAGCTCGGCGCGTGGCGGGCCACGTTTCTCGCTTGATCAAGCGACCTGTTTTGCACTATTTCCGCTGAGTGACGAATCCTCATGAATAATGCAGGCTAGGTGATCAGATATTGGTCACCAGCGAGTCGTCCTGATGTAGCAGCAGGTGCGTAATATTGTTGTACTCACGCAATTTCATGCCTCCACGATGCAATTTGATTTTTGAAATACTGGCGTTATAGATACCCCAGTTAATCTCAAAAATTCTGGGGGTAGGAAACTGTAGAATACGTTGCATTAGTGTGCATATCACTCCTCCGGACGTAAATATCGCGACCGTGTCATCACGATTATGTCGTGCTGCGACTTCATCTATTGCCTGATGTATGCGGGTTTTGAACTGGAGCCATGTCTCAAGGTCGCCAGAATTTGTCTCGTTGTCCTGGGTCCAGGCGTTCATCAGTGTCGAGAACGCCTCGTACTCAAGCTGTGCATTATGATCGGAGACTGATTTCAGTTCAGTTCGTGGAGCATAGTGCTGGTAAATTGCTGCGTGGTGGTACTCGTTAAAACCGGCGATAATCTCCAGGCTAACAGGCTGATGATTCAAGGCGATTGCAGCGGTATCTTTTTGCCGCGTAAGTGAACCACTGTACACCGCATCAAAGGATACGTTGAGTAGTTGCAGATGTTTTCCCAGCAATGCTGCTTGCCGTTCGCCGAGCGGTGACAGCACATCGTAATTGTCAGTGCCGATGGACGCCTGGCCATGTCGGATTAAATAGAGTGTGGTCATAGAAATTTTAAATTGTAAACAATGGCAACTGGAATGATGGCGGTTACGATGCTTGACAACTGTAGCATGCTCCGCAGTTACGGCCATGCTGTAGAATATTAGAAAGTAGCGGATCCCCCGAATATAAAAACAGGAAAGCTAATATGATTATTACCAGTCTGGAATACCTGCCAGGTATGACAGTACAGCGTCACCTTGGGTTGGTGCAGGGGAGTTCTGTACGTTCCAAACATGCCGGGCGTGACATTATGGCAGGGCTGAAAAGTATTTTTGGTGGAGAGCTGGTCGGATATACCGAACTTCTGCACGAATCCCGTGAAGAGGCAGTCGAAAGGCTTATCCAGCAGGCAAAAAGTATTGAGGCCAATGCCATTCTTAATGTGCGTTTTTCAACGTCGAGTATCGCGTCCGGTGCGGCAGAAATCTTTGTTTATGGCGCAGCTGTTCAAGTGGCAAATGAATCATGATCGACGCCATCATGTTTGCCGTGTTGCTGCTACTGGGCTTCGGCTTTGGACAGCTCAGTGAGAAGAGGCACTATCGGTCTATTATACGCCGTGAAAAAGAACTGCAGCCTATTGTGGTTGTGGGCTCAAAGCATCCACCGACAGGTGAGAAATTTCGGCAGGTTCTGGTTGTTGGCAATGTCGTCGTAGCAAGCGACTACTTTAAGTCGTTTGTGGCCAGCCTGGTCAATATTTTTGGTGGTCGCGTAAGAACCTACGAACCGCTGCTGGATCGCGGGCGTCGTGAAGCGCTGTTGCGGGTAAAAGAGCAGGCTCATGCCCTGGGGGCATTGCAAGTGTTTAATATAAAATATGAAACATCCCGGATCGGAGGAAGGGTAACGACCATTGAAGTACTCGCTTATGGTACCGCTTTACTGGACTCTACTTTAACAACAGAACCTGCGATGCACAGTGGCTCTGATGAGATGTCTGCTTCTGCGCCATTATCTATAGCGAACTGAAAGTGCATGTGAATAATCAGCTGAATTGACGGGCAGATGGAATACCAGAATAGATTGCCTGAAGAAGGTATAAACACACCGAACCGCCATCCGCTGGCAGAGTTTATCCGTCTGACAATTGCCGCTGTTGTGGCGTTGATATTGTTTGGTCTGTTGCTGAACTTTGCTGGTGGGCATCTGGCGGGACTCATTCCCTACAGGGCTGAAGTGTGGTTAACAGATCGTATTGACACAGCACTTACCGAAGCGGGTGAGAGCTCCCCCTTCAGTGAAGATGAGAATGACTCACCGCTGCATGACTATTTAAATCAACTCGGCGCCAAAGTAGAGCAGGCGCTGGAGATGAAGTCACCTATGGCTATTCACTTACACTATAGTGATGAAGATGTTGTTAATGCGTTTGCGACTCTGGGTGGTCATGTGTATCTGTACAAAGGACTATTAAAACAACTACCCCACGAGAATGCTCTGGTGATGTTGTTGGCGCATGAATATTCTCACGTGCAATTGCGTCATCCGGTCAGAGGTGTTGGCGGTGGAATAGCTGTGGCATTGGGTGCTGCGCTGTTGCCTGGTGGTGCGGGTGTGAAGGGGCGCTTGTACGGCCTTGCCGGGTCGCTGAGTAATCTGAATTTTTCGCGGGATATGGAATCTCAGTCTGATGAAAACGGACTAAAAGCGGTGAATAAAATTTATGGACACACAGACGGGGCAGATGACTTATTTGTTTTATTTATGGCGCAGCGTGATGAATCAGACGTTGGTGCGCTGGATGGTTTTTTCTCCACCCACCCGCTCGATAAACAGAGAATTGATGATCTGCTTCGGATTGCGCACGACAATGGCTGGAATGTAGAGGGAAAAACGACCGATCTGCCGACAGAATTTATGAACTGGCTGAACAGTCCGGGGAACTGATGCGGGCCACAGCAAGGATTACCCGGTGTTAGCTTGAGTTTTTTAATTCGAAATCGAGCTCAGGAAGATTGGAAGCATTGTTCAATTGCTCTATGGAATCGAGCTGAGTGCTTAGGTTACTGATGCACTCATTCGTAGAAGCAAGCAACGCCATTAACTCGTGGGCGCTCGCGCCGCCTTTATCCAGATCAACTGCTGCACCGTTCAGCCGTCTCATCAATCGGTGGAGTCCATCACACGTTGATTTGGCCTCTTCAATTTTAGTCATGAGGTACTCCCGTTCGTCAGACCGCTTTTATTGTTGTTTCGGCCTTAATTAGCGACGCATTAGTTATTCCTATAGCGCACAACTAGATTTTTGACAACCAAACGTGATTACCAATTGTGAATATTGAATTTGACTGTGGGCGCGCGCCCTCATTGTCACGAGGATTTATTGCACTGTTTTGAGGAGCGGTTCATAAAGTGTGAACCGGTTATCGCCGATACCCTCGCGGATCAATTATTGAGTTATATGGCTGATGCTTTGTACAACCCGGTAGGAAGACACTTTCGCTCTATCAAAAGAGCGATACGCAGGGTGCGCTTGAGGCGTATCAATGTTGTTCTGGCCGCAAGGCTGATCGGCAGAAGCTGCTATCGCATTGCGAGAGCTATTTTTGTGTTGTTGGTGCTACTTTCAGTGGCGGCACTGGTGTTGCTGATCATTGCCAGCGGAACGACCTTCCGAAAGCTCCACGAGGTGGCAAAGCCTGAACGCTTTATTAGAAGTTGATATCCAGGCTAGTGAGTAATCGCAACGGATTTGGCGAGCGCCTGGATTGCCTGCCAGTCCTGCATTTCGATTAATTCTTGTGGTGCTACCCAGGAACCACCCACACACAGCACATTACCCAGCGCCAGGTAGTTCAGGTAATTACCTGCATTGATACCGCCCGTTGGGCAAAAAAACAGGTCACCGTAAGGTCCGCCCAGTGCTTTGAGCATTGAGACTCCGCCGTTTTGTTCTGCCGGAAAAAACTTTAAGGTGGTAACCCCTTCATTGATTGCTGCCAGTGCCTCACTGGCAGTCGCGATGCCTGGCAGGTAGGGAATATTTTTGTCGGCCGCGGCCCGTACCAACGGTAAGTGAAAGCCTGGACTCACCATAAAGTCTACGCCGTGTTTTGCGCATAGTTCGAGTTGCTCAGGCGTATTTACCGTACCTGCGCCAACGATAGCGCCATCAACCGAGTTTTTTATGGCGTCTATGGCGTCGAATGCTGCTGGTGTTCGCAGGGTGATTTCCAGAACTTTAAGTCCCCCGCTTACCAATGCTTTGCCAAGTGCTACGGCAGTATCCGGGTTCTCTATTACAAGAACGGGAATCACCGGGGCGATACCCAGAATTTCACGTGTATTCATAGTGGGTCCGGGTTGAATAGTGAAAGCGCACCGGTTTCAGCGGTGCTTACTGTTGCGCGCATATTGCTGAACAGGTTTCTGCCACAGTCGAGTTGGCCAGGCTCCGTCATCGCGATGCTGTCTCTTTGCAGCCATTCATCGTTGCCGTTAGTGACGTTGAGTGCTCCGCTGTTGGCATCGAGCACGATCATATCGCCATCACGTACTTTTGCCAGCGGGCCGCCGTCTACGCATTCGGGACTGACATGAATAGCTGCCGGTACTTTACCTGATGCTCCGGACATGCGGCCGTCGGTGACCAGTGCCACTTTATACCCGGCGTCTTGTAACACGCCCAGTGCCGGGGTGAGCTTGTGCAATTCTGGCATGCCATTGGCGCGAGGGCCCTGATTCATTAGTACTGCAACGAAATCCTGGTTGAGTTCATTGTCTTCAAAAGCCTGTAAAAACGCGCTTTGACTGGTAAATACTTTGGCTGGTGCACTGATTACACGATGCGCTTGTGCAACAGCGGAGGTTTTGATCACTGCACGTCCAAGGTTGCCGCTCAGAAGATTGATACCGCCGGTGCGGTCGAAAGGCTTTTTAACGCTGCCAATTATAGATTCATCAGCGCTGTCAGTATCTGTGGGCTGCCAGTGTACTTCACCATCTTTAATATACGGTTGTTGTAGATAGTGTTCCATACCTTCGCCGAGTATGGTCATCACATTGTTATGCAACAAACCTGCGTTAAGCAGCTGGCCGATAACCACACCCATGCCACCTGCCGCATGAAACTGATTGACGTCGGCAGAACCGTTTGGATACACCTTGGTTATTGTCGGTATTACATTGGAAAGATCATTGAAGTCGGTCCAGTCGATGATAATTCCGGCGCATCGCGCAATGGCGATCAGATGCATGGTGTGATTAGTAGAGCCGCCAGTGGCCAGCAGTCCTGCGATGGCATTGACCATTGCTTCGGGAGAGACCACTTCGGCAAGCGGTATATACTCTTTGCCCAGTGAAGTGATTTCAAAGCTGCGAGCGGTAGCCGCTTTGGTCAGCGCATCTCGAATTTCGTGGCCGGGGTTGATAAACGCACTGCCGGGCAGATGCAACCCCAGCATTTCCATAAGCATCTGGTTGCTGTTGGCGGTGCCATAGAAAGTGCAGGTGCCGGGACCATGATACGACTGGCATTCGGTTTTCAGCAGTGTTTTGCGGTCGATTTTGCCCTGTGCAAACTGCTGCCGGGCCAGCGCTTTTTCTGAATTGGGAAGCCCGGAGGTCATTGGGCCGGCGGGTGCGAACAGAACCGGCAAGTGTCCAAACTCCAGCGCGCCCATAAGAATGCCCGGAACGATTTTGTCGCAGGTGCCCAGGCAGATAGCGGCATCGAAAACATCGTGAGACAAAGCAACGGCGGTAGCCTGGGCGATTACGTCACGGCTGAACAGTGAAAGTTCCATCCCTGCGCGACCCTGGGTCACACCGTCGCACATTGCTGGTACGCCGCCCGCGAACAGTGCGCTGCCACCTGATTCAATGGCGGCCTGCTTGATGATGTCGGGGAAGCGATTAAAAGGCTGGTGAGCCGAAAGCATCTCGTTGTAGGCGGAGATGATGCCTAACGTGGGCGTGCGTTCTTCGTGTAGCACCAGCTTTTCGTTAGGAGAAGCAGCCGCGACCGCATGGGCAAAATTCGTGCAGGAGAGCCGATTGCGGCGCGGCTGATTCTTTCTGGACTGTTGTACTCTGGCCAGGTAGCTGGAACGGGACCGATCGCTTCTTTCGAGAATGCGGTCAGTGACCTCGCGTACAACAGGATTAATGTGCGTCATCAGGCGCGATGAACTCAAGCCATGGCTGATACTGTAATATTACTACAAAAATATCGCCAGGCAAGTGTTTTTTATGAGGAAAAATTCAGAAACTCGTCAAAAAATACTCATTTGTAGCGGTAATAGAACAAATATTTCCTGTAGTAAAACTACGAAAAAAATGTAGTATTATTTCGTAACCATCAACTCTAGTGACAACTTCAGTACTAACGGAAAAGGTAAATGTCCCAGTCTGACGATTTTTCATTGGCCCCTTTTGATTTGGTTCTGTTTGGCGGGACCGGTGATCTGGCCATGCGTAAGTTGCTACCGGCAATGTACTTCCGGCATCACGAAGCACAGCTACCTGATCAGGGACGCATTATCTGTATCGCTCGAAGCGATCTGACCACCGAAGAGTTTAAGGCTGAAATGGTGGATTCGATGCAGAAGCACATCAAAGCAGAATATGATGAGGCTTCATGGACGTCCTTCTGCGAGCGGATACACTATCTTGGCATCGATATCACGGTGCAGGAGCAATACCAAAAACTGGTACAGATACTGGCTCCGCACCCGGATCGTGTCAGGGTGTTTTATCTGTCTACCGCACCGGGTCTGTTCAGCCGGATTTGTCGCGGTGTCGCCGACGCCGGTCTAGTCACTGACAACAGTCGCGTAGCGCTTGAGAAACCGCTTGGTCGTGATCTGGACAGCGCGGTGGCTATTAACGATGAACTGGCAGAGGTATTTACCGAAGAGCAGATCTACCGCATCGATCACTATCTGGGCAAAGAAACTGTCCAGAATCTGATGGCGCTTCGATTTGGAAATTATCTGTTCGAACCGATCTGGCGTCGGGAGCATATCAGCGATATTCAAATTACTATCGCCGAGCAACTGGGTGTTGAAAGCAGAGCAGGTTACTACGATCAAACCGGTGCAATGCGGGATATGGTGCAAAACCATTTGTTGCAGTTACTGGTGATACTCGCTATGGAACCGCCGGTCAGTATTCATCCTGATGCGGTTCGCGATGAGAAGATTAAGGTTTTGCGATCGCTCAAACCATTGCACGGGCGCGATGTTCTGGATAACACCGTCAGAGGACAATACTCTGGTGGCACGGTGGATGGTAAACCAGTAGTTGCCTACCGGGAGTCGGATGGAGTAGACCCGGCCAGCTTTACGGAAACGTTTGTTGCTATTAAGGCGGAGATCGATTCCTGGCGCTGGCAGGGAGTCCCGTTTTTTCTACGCACTGGTAAGAGCCTGCACGAAAGACGCACTGAAATCGTTATCAACTTTCGCAATGTTCCTCATTCCATTTTTGATATGCCACGTGCACCTAATCGACTAATTATCCGCCTTCAGCCGGAAGAAATAATCAAGCTGCAGATATTTGCAAAAGGTCGTGGTGATGAAATGCGACTGCAATCAGTCAACCTTGATCTGGATTTCAATGAAACCTTCAAGAAAAGACAAATGATTGCCTATGAACGTTTGTTGCTGGATATGATTCGCGGCAACCAAACCCTGTTCAATCATCGTGATGAAGTAACAGCCGCCTGGAGCTGGATTGATCCCATCATTGAAACCTGGGATCAATATCAGGTTGAACCAACGCCCTATGCCGCAGGGTCGTGGGGACCGCCTGCCTCCAGTGCATTGATCGCAAGACAGAACTGCGGTTGGATTGAAGAGTGTCCCTAAGGTTGCTATCAGTTGTGTTTCGGTTAATGCGCGCAGATCGATGCTTCAATGCTAGATAAAATAAAGTCTTCCGAAGGCACATTAAGTCGTTCCGAGCGCAAGGTTGCTAATCAGGTGCTGGAAAATCCGGATCAGATTGTCGAGGCTTCTATCCAACATCTGGCACGTATGGCACAAGTAAGCGAGCCCACCGTTGTTCGTTTTTGCCGTGCGATTGGCTGCGATGGATATCACGATTTTAAACTTCGACTTGCCAGATCTATTGCCAGCCAGGATAAGTTCTTTTTCCGTGATGTTGCGGCATCAGATTCCAGTCGCGAATTGTCAGATAAGTTAATAGACTCCGCGATTGCGTCTATGCAGCATATCCGTAACCAGCTGGATCATCAGGCTGTTGATGCAGCTATTGAGCTGTTTTGTCAGTGTGAGCGGGTCGAGTTCTATGGGTCGGGTGGCTCGGGGCTGGTAGCAGAAGATGCGCAACTGAAATTTTTCCGTCTGGGAAAGCCGGCAATTGCGTACGTTGATCCACACGTGCAAAAAGCGGCAGCTTCGTTGCTGGACAGTGCTTCTCTGGCTGTGGTGATTTCCTATACCGGCAAAAACAAAGACGTGCTTGAAGCGGTAGGTCTGGCGCGCCAGACAGGTGCTCCTGTAGTCTCTGTGACTCGAACCGGCTCTCCCCTGGCGTTGCTGTCGAACATAAATCTGAATGTCGATGTCGCCGAGGACAGTGATATGTTTTCACCATTGAAATCGCGGCTTGCACAGATGATGGTGCTGGATATTCTGGCAGTTGGCATTGCTCTGCGCGGAGGTGATGAAATGATTGATCAGCTGGTGCGGGCAACCGCTGCAATAGCTGACAAGTTTGTTGAATAGCACCCCGGTGTCTTAAATAACCCGCGACAAAAACTTATTTATTGCCGCGGCAACAGGCTCGGCATTGTCCATATGTAAATGATGATTGCCGGGCAGGTATTGTTGTTCAAGTTGTTTTATACAGGCCGCCCGTTGTTGCAGATGTTGGTGTTTTACTAAATAGCCTTGTTCTGCGATCAAACACAATACCGGACACGATATATTTGTGAGTATCGCCTGTACCTGGCCTTCAGTAAAATAGCTCGGGGAGGATGCGCGGAGTTTGTTATCAAACCCCCACCGTAACTCGTTACTGTCAGTGGTTAGTTGTCGTTCAACGATCAATCTTGCTGCAGGTTCCGTCATTGTCACGGCTTTCATTCTAACGGCCACAGCCTCGTCAATCGTATTGAATCTTCTGCTATTCGCGGGCAGCGTTATTTCGCGATGAAACCGGTATAACCGGCCTGGCAGGTCTGATTCCAGCTCGGCAATCGGTCCCAGTGCATCTATCAGCGTCAGGCTTAGTATGTTACTTGGAGCAGCAACAGAGCACATGGGTGCAATACAACCACCAAGCGAGTGCCCGACAATATGATATTTATCCCATCCCAGTTTTTCTGCTGCCTGTAATACATAATGCATGCTGCTGGCAACCGTATACGGAACGCTGTTTTTAAAATGATCGGATTTGCCGTGCCCCGGTAGATCAACAGCCACAACATCGCAGGAATCAAGCAACGGACCCAGCGAATAAAAGCTGTTAGCGTTGTCTAGCCAGCCGTGGAGGCATAACACTTTTGTTTCGTGTGGGGCAGAAGATCTTATTCCCCGGATGGTCAGGTCCGATAGTTTAATTTCTACCGGGGTTGTGAAGCTCATTTGTTTGTCCGTGTGATGTTGTCAATTTTTGCCACGTCGATTTGCCTGATTAACCATCGCCATATGTACGTCTTTGTACCGCTGGTTAACAAAAAACTGCCGAAAATGCTCGATAGAGCATTGTTATCAGTGTTGCGTGTCAATAAAAAGTCGCCACTCTGGCATTCGGGTTGCGCTGTATAAACTACAGTTTATAGAAAGCACTGACTGAGTGCATCGCAGCTATGTGCAATAAGCCATTGATAAATTCATACCGCAAAAGTGTCACTCACTCTGATCGCTTTGTCGTGGAAACGATTACAGCGTTGATCTTTTGTCTGGCACTGCCTGCGTTTTTTCCTTTACAGGCCGCACTTGAGGCAGATCTGGATGGTGACGGCGTGGCGGACTGGCGAGATAAAGATCAGGACAACGACGGATTGTTAAACGAACTGGAAGGATACCGATACCTGCCGCGGGATGATCTGTCCAGTGTTCCAGATTATAGCTATGCAGACGGTAGTTTGCAGATTACAGAGACGGGAGACTCTGCGAGCTATATGTTGGAGTCTGAAACCCGGCAAGCCTGGCTACGAGGAAGTGCCGTAGATGCCGCCTCTGTGATTAGCTGGGGTGAGCATGATGGTCTGGTAAAAATACAAAACACGGGTCCCGGAGTTACAACCGTGTTGTGGTCACTGCACAACGAGACAGGTACGCTGCCATTGAATATTAACCTGATGGTTTCGGATCTGGATGCAGAGCGAAATGAAGCCTTACTCGTTGAGTCGTCGATGCTCGCGGGTTATTCAACCGCTGATAAAACTGCGTTAACAGTAAGTGAATTAGAAAACGGTACGATTAGTTTTTCTGCGGCACAGGCAGTTGCCTCTGTGATATTGCATGTGCGTGACCGGGATAATCTGGTGATACGCTATTCAAGTGAAGCAAGCCTGAATACCTCCGTGGGATCTCGTGCCGGGTTCCGGCATAAACTCGTCGGAGATATCGGTGCATTTTACACTCCTGTGAAGCGAACACAGGATTCAGATAGTGATGGTTTACCTGATCACCGTGATGTTGACAGCAACGACAATGGTATTCACGACGCTGTCGATGCGGGCCTGGTGGCACACGCGGCACACCTTGAAACATTGTCGGTTGATACTGACGGTGTCCTGCAGTTTACGGCGGGGACGATTGATCAGCCAAACGCTCAACTTCTGCCAGCAATTCCAGTCGTAGCAGATAAAGATTCCGATGGTGATGGATTGACCGATGAACAGGAGGGGTTAATCGGTACAGACCCTGAACTGCCGGATACTGATAGCGATGGTTTCAGCGATAAGGATGAAGTGACTGTCTATCACACGGATCCACTGGATAACACAAGTGCTCCGGGTTCCGATAGCTCAACGCCCACAGATACTGATGGTGATGGCATAGCAGATGATCTTGAGTCTATCGACGATCGGGACGCAGACAGTCTGCCAAATCTTTATGATCTGGACAGTGATAATGATGGCCTTGCCGATGTGATAGAAGCCGGATTGCCGGATGCTGATTTTAACGGCTTGCTGGATAAACCTGGTGCCGCGTTGATTATTGGCAATGCCCAGTTAATTGATACAGACGCTGATGAGGTTCCTGATTATCTTGATCTGGACTCGGACAACGATGGCATTTTTGATCGTATTGAAGCGGGTTTTACCGATGTCGATAACAATGGTGTGGTGGACACCCTGAACGATAGTAATAACAATGGCTGGGATGATACGGCTGAACGGGAACGACGAACCTGGCCTGATACAGACTCCGATGGTGTGCCCGATTATCTCGACGCTGTAGATAATCCTGCATTAACAAGCGTTGCGCTGCAGGACGATGAACCTCAATTTCAAGCGACGGATAGCTCACTGGCTACCGGTGTGAAAGGTGCGGGTTGTACGCTTAATGCCGATTCAAGTGATAGCTCGATGTTTTTGGTCGCCTTGTTTATGATGGTGCTTTATCGCATCCGTCGGCTATCAATCCATTGAATAATTCTGTTGTAACAGTGTTCGCAGTGACTTTACTTGCAGGTGGGTTGGTTGGGTGTCTGTCCAATACGCCCCAGATTGTCGCTGGTGCCGGATTGTCTGCCGCTCATGAAGAATCCATAGATAGTCGGACAGTGAATATTCAGTTGGTTGCAGATACTTCGGTGGCTTTTGTGCCATTAATTTCTAAACGCACTATTATTGCTGAGCCGCAGCTGATCATTAGTTCGCTAAAAGCCAAGGGTACTTACCAGATCGATGGTATTAGGGCGGTAATTATTGGTGCCAGTTGTGACGCTTTGAATGCAAGAGTAGCGACGCTAGACAGTTGTGAAGAGTCTGTGGCTGAAAGTGTCAGTTATGGGGAGCCTGCCGTGAGTGCGGTGACAGAGTCTCAGGGGCGCGCTAACCTGCCGCTTGAACGCAAACCTTATCGTCTGACGATTCAACCAGAGCCCACCTTAGAAGACAGTAAATGCTGGTGGGGTGGTTCGGTCGTTGTCCCTGCCGGTAGTACCGATGCAGAACTGGCGATGCTGGTTTATTGTGAGTGAGGGTAGGTCTTACGCAGCAGTTCGGTAAATGCCTTCGCCACGATAGGCTTGCTGCACAAGTAACCCTGGTAGAGTTCGCATCGCAGTAGCTTCATATGATTAAGCTGTACATCGGTTTCGATGCCTTCAGCCACCACAGTCATACCTAAGTCATGCGCCATAGAAACCATTGCTCTGACAATCGGTGAACGATTCTCCTCAGACTGCACTTCTTCGATAAACGAACGATCAATTTTGAGTTCATCGAGAGGTAGTCTTTGCAGGTAGCTCAGCGATGAATAGCCGGTGCCAAAGTCATCAATCGACAACCTGACGCCGAGCGATTTCAGGTTATGCAAAAGTTCAATGTTGGATTCTGCGTTTTCCATTACCATGTTCTCTGTTAACTCAAGGGTTAATGATGAAGCAGAGAACCCGGTATTTTCCAGAATCTTCTTGACCGTAAGATCCATCCTTGAATCATGGATTTGGCGGATAGAAACATTGACAGCAAGTTTGAAATCAATGTTGAATTCCTGATGCCATATTGCAGCCTGCGTACAGGCACGCTCCAGAATCCATGCGCCTATAGGTATGATCTGACCGGTTCGTTCCGAAATTGGAATGAACTCGTCCGGAGAAACAAATCCTATATCAGGGCTAATCCAGCGGATCAGTGCTTCTGCACCGATAATGTTACCGGTGATAAGATCAACTTTTGGCTGGTAGGTAACTTTAAGCTCGTCGTTCTCTATCGCTTTATGCAGTCCGTTTTCTATGGATAGAATGCGAGTGGACTCTTCATTCATAGTGCCGGAGTAGAATGCGTAGTTCTCACCACCACCGTGATCCTTGGCATAGGACATCGCTGTTTCTGCATTGTTAAGCAGCTTATGCGGATCGGTTGCATCGTCCGGAAAAATAGCAATGCCGACCTTGGTACTTGGAAAAATAAGCTGACCGTCCAGGTTGAATGGCTCACTGGTATCGATAATGATCCGTCTGGCAAGTACTGCCGCTTGTTGAGGATTGTCGATATGCCCAAGGAAGATTGAGAATTTGTCACCACCGGTACGTGCCAGGTTGGTGGTGATCTCGGTACCGAAAGTATCTCTGATAATATTGGTGGATCGAACGCAGTTTTCCAGTTTGCGGGAATACAACTGAATAAACCGGTTACCCAGATCGCGTCCCATGGAATTATTGACTGTTTTCAGGTTTTCAAGATAAACATGGATCGCAGCCCCCATACCTTTTTCGACTTTAAGACTTTCGATAGCCGCGTATGTGTTGTCGAGAAATACGTCCAGTTTGGCCAGACCGGTTAATTGATCGTAGTTAACCAGTTGGTGTTGATAGGCTTTTGCTGCAAGCGTGTTACGCAGGCGTAATGCAAGTTCACTCGCATCGACCGGTTTTGCCAGAAAGTCCATGGCACCGAGTTGTAAGGCCCTGAGTTTTGTGTCGGCATCATCCGATGATGTCAGTATGACCACCGGTATAGGCTGCAGGCGTTTATTGCCGCGCATCGCCTGCAGTACGTCAAAACCCGAAACCTCTGGCATCATAAGATCCAGCAACACGACGTCGGGCTTTTCAGCCTCCATCATTGCGATCGCCTGTGATGAATCACTGGTCGATACAAAGTTACTGTATCCTTCGCCAGTCAGGTACGTCTGAAGTACATCGGTGTTGATCGGTTCGTCGTCGACCAGCATGATCTTCGCCGAGCTGATCAGGGTGGAGTATTGATCCTGATCCGAATCAGTGTCGTCAAAACGGTTTGTATCTAGAGCGCTATTTTGCATAAGTCATCTTCCGCCTGTTGTCAGGCAGAGTCTTTTTTGTCCGTTAAACCGCTGTCATTACCAGGAACCACAATGTTGCTCGCATAAGTTCTTATTTGCTCGAGCAGTGTATTCATATGTTTGTTGTTTTTGTTCTTCGCGTAAGTTTCCATCTCTGCAGCGGGTTCGGTGAATGCATCGAAGCCGACGGTACCTCCGGAACCTTTGAGCCAGTGTGCCAGGTTGGCAATTTCCGTGAAGTCGTCGTCAGCGATAGCGCGTTCGAGTTTATCAATCTGGCTGTCCAGTCGTGACACAAACCTCAAAATAATCGGTCTGAAAGCGGGGTTCTTTTCTGCCAGTCTGCTCTCTAAGGGTGTTTCGACTGCAGGGCCGGTTTCTTGAGTTGGTTGGCTTTTAATATCAATTAGTTGAATGTTGTCAGTAGGCTGATTCTGATCTACCAAAGTGCCCGGTTGACCCGGTCTTAGTCTGATTGCTATAGATTTTATCTGTTCTATGTTGTTGGCGATTTTTTCATCGTTGCCGGTGCCTGCGAAGACTTCCAGTGCCTTGGACGGTTCGAAAAGCGCGTCAAATCCGACTGTACCTCCCGAGCCTTTCAGCCAGTGAGCCAGTGAGGCGAGCTCGGTATAATTCTTTGTAGCGAAGGCTTCCTCAATTTTTGGTACTTGAAGGTGAAGCTTCTCGATGAACTTTTCGACCACATGTCCCAGTGTTTCAGAACCCCCCATACGGCTGTAGATGGCAGTTTGATCAGTGTTACTTTCAATTGGGTCTGCCGGTGTTGCAGGAGCGCTTGCAGGGTTGTCTTTAGTAACGACAGTACTCTCACCACCCAGTAGATCACCAAGCAGACGAGTGAGTGCATCGAGATCGATAGGTTTTGTCATGTAGTGAGAGAAGCCGGAGCTGAGTATCCGTTCTTCGTATCCCTTCATGGCATTTGCGGTGAGTGCAATTATAGGCTGCTTAATGCCGTTTTTACGCAGTGTTTGCGCAGCTTCATAGCCGTCCATTACCGGCATCTGGATATCCGACATAATAATATCGTATTCGTTGTCATACGCCATCTGTACGCCAATGGCACCGTTCTCTGCGGTCTCTGATTCGATCCCCAGATCGGTGAGTACCAGGGTGATCAGCTCGCGGTTTTCGGCGGCGTCGTCGATTACCAATATTTTCGAAGGCGGGAATGTCCACTGAACTGCTTCGTTGCTGTCTTCACTTTCCAGAAGTCTTTCCTGCAGCTGTTCAGGGCTTAGGAATTCAACCCCTTCCTGTGATCCGGTCTGTACCTTGGCTGTGAAGGTGGTGCCGACATTCATTTCGCTGCTTACGGTGATATCGCCACCGAGAGCGCCGGCTAGTTTTTTACTGATGGTCAGTCCCAGCCCGGTTCCGCCGAAGCGTCTTGTAATTGATGAATCTGCCTGAACGAAAGGTTTGAAGATTGTTCCCAGCTGTTTTTCGTTCATACCGATGCCACTGTCAACAACATCGATGGCCAGCATGGTATTGCCATCTTGCTGTTCAGTGCGAAGAATAATCTTTACACCACCACTTTCGGTGAACTTGATGGCATTACCAACAAGGTTGGTAATAATCTGTCGCAGCCTGGAACTGTCGCTGGTAATTGTTTCAGGAAGCGGCTCCGGAGTGATAATGTCAAGAGAAATAGATTTCTCCTCTGCGCGTACATTGAGCACCTGTACTACATCGTGTGCCACCATGTAGGGCTTACACTCTATCGATTCAATTTCGAGTGCGCCTGATTCAACTTTGGATAGATCAAGCACATCATTGATCAGCTCCAGTAGGTGTTGTCCACTGTTTGAAATGGTATTGAGATGCTTCTGCCACTGAGCGTCTGCTCGTCCGGTGCCGCGTTTCAGTACTTCGGTAAAGCCAAGAATCGCGGTCATCGGTGTGCGAATCTCGTGGCTCATATTAGACAGGAAGCTGGTCTTGGCATGGTTCGCCTCTTCCGCTGCATCACGCGCGAAACGCAACTCTTTTTCCTTCTCTTCAAGCTCGGTAATGTCATCAAGGCTGATCAGTACACCGTTGGCGGTCTTGCCGGTAATGATCGGCGAGCAGTTCACCAGGAATTTGTGCCATGTGTTGCGATGATTCTTTAACCAAAGAGGTTCGCCGCGCAGGGTTTCTTTGTTTTTCAGTGCACGCAGCCACGGAAAATTCTCATCGGTTTCTGCGTCATTGGTGCACTCGTCCGGATGAACATCGCCTAAATGCCAATCGAAAATTGATGCTTTTTTCCCGAGTATTTGCTCGCTGGACTGTGCCGTGATTTCCTGAAAAGCCTTGTTGGCGAGTACCACGTTGGATTTTCTGTCTACCACCAGCAGCGCTTCAGCCAGAGTATCCAGCGCGGAGCGCACTCTGCCTGGCACTGCCTGTGATGGATTTAATGCCTTGAGCATTCTGCCCAGGTACAGATAGAACATCACAAAACAAATAAGACCCGCAAATGCAATCAGTGAAAATCTGGAATGTCGGATAAAGTTGATCCAGCCTTCGCCTTCCGGACGTTCAAAAAACAATACAATCTCGCCCCAGACTTCTTCGTTTTGCAGAATGGGCAGCACCACGCGGCGTTCGGTAGAAGCAGCGTTTGTGTCGATGGTTACCGCCGTCTCGTCACCAAACATTAATGGCTGCGGATCAGACTGCCTTTTGATTGTGGCCGCCAGCAAATCCGGGTTGCGATTGATACTGAATTCCAGGTTTTCAGCGACACTCGGGTAATCTTCACTGGCGAGAAACAAAGTACTGCTGGATGCAATCGCCTCAGCCAGAATGATGCGCCCGTTGATCACCGCCTGCTTTCGGTCGGGTACCAGATTGAGCATAACGGCAAGTAGAATTACCGATGTCACAATGGAGGTCAGGCCCATGGCCAAATGAAACTTCGCTGAGAGTTTTTTCATTGGCAGAGGGCTTTTAGATTGAGCGCAATTTTGGTCATCTTAATTTCGACTACGACTATTTGCGGAAATGTCTGAGGTTTTAGTGGCTAAATTTGCCTGGTTTTTCGACGCAGGTCTGTCTTTTGAATTAACCATCTCGTGAAGCGACTCGTCGTCGCCATTTTCCTCGCCGGACTCTTTGTTGTTTAAAACAGGAAGCGGGTCGATCATTCGCCATGCCGGCAGTGACGTAAGTACGCTACTGATCAGGATTCCGCCTCTAAGCAGCCAGACGATATACCCGATGGATAAGCTGGCAGATATACCCGTAACACCACTGGTTACCTGTAGCGAATATTTCTTGTTGTCAGTCATTTCCTGCTTGTTTGAATCAAGTTGCTGGAAGAGTCCATTGCTCGATTGACTCAGCAACGGATTGTCTAACTGAAAAAGATCTTCCAGCGGGGGAATAACTTCGACCGCAATCGCATCAAGGACGTTTGCGTTTTCCTGAGGCGCTTTGGTGATTTTGTTGTGTTGTTCCAGCACCAGTTCGGTCAACAGTTTTTCGGTGCCAACTGCATCGGGCAATGCATAAATGAGCCTTGGTGACTCTTCAGGTGCTTCTTCTTTCTCGATAGCAGTTGGGTTATTGGCAAATGCATTGAATGAAAGTGCGGCGGTGTCCGCGCTGCCAAGCGCAACAGATCTACTACCCGCAGAGTCATCATTATTTTGACTTGATCCTAATGCAGCTCCCACTTGTGGTTCGGCGTCGTTCGGTTCTACCTGAATAACCAGATCAGTGAATACCTCTGCATTATCCTGATCGGTAGCAACCAGTCTGACTACGAACGTTCCGTAAAGTGGTGGTGTTCCACTGATTTTTCTGGTGGCAGAGTCAAACTCGAGCCATGCTGGTGCAGGCTCTCCATCAGGTCCGACCATTCGAATATCAATAGTGTCGCCAATATCCGGATCGACAAAAAGATTCTCCGGCAAAACATATTCGGTATAGGTGCGTTCCACGGCACCCACCAGAGGTGGCATCATGGCGGAAGGTGGATCGTTTACCGGGATAACCGTAATGTTGACCGTGGTGCTATCTGTCAGATCTCCATCGGAAATCTCATAGCTGAAAAAATCGCTAATCGTTTCGCTGCCATCGTGAGAATAAAAGAAGCTACCGTCCGGATTAAACTCCAGGTTTCCGTGAGCTGGTGGAGTAAGCAATGATGCAACAAGGGTTGTATTCGGGTCGATATCGAAGTCGTTGTCGAGCAATGATCCATTGAAACTGGACGATTCATCCACCGTAAAATTATCTGTAGTTGCGGTTGGAAGATCGTTGGTATTCGACACCGAGAATATAATTCGTGTTGTTGTCACGCTGGTGTCGGAGCCACCGTCTTCAGTGCCGCCATCATCACGAACAACAAACTCAAAATCTGCGTAGTATTCGCCGTGAGTATTTTCATCGGGAACAAACTCAAAAGAGCCAGCCTGGATCTGTGCGCTGGTGATATTGTCGCCGATAGAAAGCGGGCTGTTATCGATCATAAGCTTGCCCTGAAGGGGCAGTGCTTGTAGCGTGATTTCCAGCAGATTGTTTTCGTCGGGGGCATCGAGTTGATCAGAGTAGGCGAAATCAGCTAATGAAAACGTATGTCGTGAATCCTCCGGCAGAGAGGCCGTTGTGCTGTTGACACTTGGGTGGTCATTTGTCGGTGTGATGTTTATGGTAAGAACGTTGGCGTTCACCGATATGTTCTGCGTTAAGCCGGAGTCTATGACATAAAATGAAATTTGCGCATATGGCTGGCCATGGGCGTGAGAATCAGGGACAAATTTCAGCAGATCTGACTGGATCTCGTCTGCGGGAATGACGTCACTAATTGCGACGGGCTGATTGTTATATATCAGCATGCCCTTTTGCGGCAGAGTAGCGATCTGAACACCGGATAGAGTATGGTTATCAACATCGCTGTAGCCAAACATACTCGTCGTGAGAACAACTGTAGAGTCTTCGGGCGCACTAACCGATAAATCAGCTCCCATTGGACTGTCATTTACCGGGACAATATCAAATTGAATGGATGCTTGCGTGGTTGAAGTGTTTTCACCGCCATTGCTATTGCCGCCGGTATCCTTTACATAGAAAGAAAAGCTGGCTGTATTGATACCTGAAGAGTTTTCTTCAGGAACATAGACAAGCAAACCATCAGCAATATGTGTTGCCGTAATGTGATCCCCGATCTGCACGGCGGACTGGTTCAATAGTAATGCACCGGTCAGCGGGAGTTGAGTAATGATTATTTCCTGAAGACTGTGGTCTTCGATATCTACGATCTGAAAATCGTTCGCGCTGAAAAGGTATGGGGTGTCTTCGATAAGGTTAACAACAGCAGATTGGCCAAGCGGCTCGTCATTAACAGGCAGGATAACTATTGAAAAATCTGCCGCTGCTGTTGATGTGTCAGCTCCACCGTTCGCTGTATTACCGGTGTCTTGTAGCCTGAAGGAGAAGCTGGTGGTTCCATTGCTGTTGACAGACGGGTGATAGACTAGTTTGTGATCCAAAATATCCCCGGCAGACACTACGTCTCCGATTAGTACGGGGATATTGTTTAGCTTGAGTATGCCTTCGATAGGTACTGACTCAATGATGATAGACTTAAGTGTGTGTCCCTCAGGGTCAGCGTATGCAAAGTCTGTTGATTTCAGAATGTATGCAGCATCTTCCAGGGTTGATACTGTTAAATCTTCTGAGATAACAGGCGGATCATTAACTGCGATATTAGTGACTGTTACTGTATTCGGAGTACTGTCGATATCGGCACCTCCGTGAGTGTCACCGCCAGTGTCCTGCACTGAAAAGTTAAAGCTTGTAATTGAGTTGAAAGTAGAATCCGCGGGGGCGACATATTTCAGCAATCCGTTATCAATATCGGATTTCCCGATAACGTCATTCACAGCAACGCTATTGCTGCCGAGTAGTAGCTCGCCGATGGCTGGCAAAGAGTTGACATGAATCGCTTTAAATTCATGACTGTCGAGTATATCGGTGAAACCGAATTCTGAAGATATGAATTGGTGGTGCGAATCCTCCAGTACATTCAAGGTAAAGTCATTGCCGGATGGCGCATCATTTACTGGTGTAATATTGATGCTTATTGACAGTGTGTTGCTGCTGTCAGTGTCATCTTTAACACTGATGGTAATTGCTCTGGTAACAGCACTCGGGTTGTCACTGGTGTTTACATAGGTGATAGAACGGAGCGCTTCCTGGTAGTTCGCCAGTGATGCAGTTCCGTTCAATGTCAAAATGCCAACAACGGGATCGTAGTTTCCGCTAATTCCAGACTGGTCTGAGAATACGAGTACGTCTTCGCTCGGAGTAAAATTGTTACTTATTGCAATAGTGGATTCGGTTAGTAGAGTGCTGTCAGTATCGTCAATGGTTAAATTATTTGTGATGGGCAGTGGTATGGCGTTTTCCGTGTATTCAGCGATTGTACTTTCTATGCTGGAAATTACAGGCGCATCATTGATTGCCTGATTTACGATATCGCGAGTGATGGTGTTACTGTGAGTGTCACCGTCATAAACTGAAACGCTGACGGTACGAACCGCTATTGATGGGTTGTCGCTGATATTCTCGTAGTATACGGACCGCAGGGCTGACTCATAATTCGCAGCGGCCGCTGAACCAGAAAGCGTCAGGATTCCGGTCGTCGAATCATAGTTTCCGGTAATACCGGGTACCGTGTTGTAATGCAGACGATCCTCGTTGGCGAAGAAATTATTCGTGAGTTGAATTGTGGCTGATTCGATTGCTACATCATCTGTATCGTCTACCACGATGCTGGAAGAAATTGCCACCGGAGTGCCGTTTTCCGTAAAACTCACAGGGGTGCTCTCTACTGACGACAGCACGGGCGGGTCGTTGACAATTTCGAGCGCCAATTGTCTGCTGACAAAAGGGCTGTTCTCGTTGCCGTCATTGATCACGAAAGTGATTGTGCGCGCGGCAGAATCCGGATCGTCACTGGTGTTCTGGTACGTCACCGCTCGCAGAGCGGTTTGGTAGTCTGCAACAGTCGCAGTACCGGACAAGGTAAGCTGACCAGTTGTGCTGTTGTAAGCGCCGGTAATGCCAAGTTGATCGCTAAAAGCCAGTATGTCTTCTGCGGGAACGAAGTTATTGGTTACTGTGACCGTGGCAGACTCCATATAAAGATCATCGACATCGACAATAGTCAGGGTGTCTGTGATTTCAATTGGCGAGCTGTTTTCGATGTAGTTGAGTACGCTGGACTCAATATTCTGCAGGCCAGGCGCATCATTGGTCGCATTGTTAACAACGCTGCGAGTCAACGGCGTGCTGGAATTTTCACCGTCATTGACAATAAAGCTGATTGTCCTTGCTGGCTGGTTCGGATTGTCGCTGGTGTTTCTATAGACAACATTGCGAAGAGCGGTTTCATAATCGCTCAGTAATGCGGTGCCACTCAGGGTCAGGTCTCCCGTTACGGGGTTGAAGTTACTAATGATCCCCGGCATGCCACTGAAATCGAGAATATCTTCTGTTGGAATATAGTTGCCGCTGATGCTTACAACGGCCCCCTCGATCTGTGAATCGTCGATATCTGTAATCGACAACGTAGCTGTAATCGCTGTGCCTGGACCGCCTTCTGTATAAGTCGCTGGCCCGGACTCAATGTTGTGGAGTACCGGGCTATCGTTTACTGGAGAAACATCAACATCCCGGCCAAGTGAGTTGCTTTGACCTTCACCATCGAATACGCTGAAAATGACGGTTCGTGGCAACAGACTGGGGTTGTCACTGATGTTGTGGTAGGTCACGGATCTGATCGCATTTTGGTAATCCGTGACAAATGCACTTCCTGATAAGGTCATCTCGCCGGCCACGGAATCATACACACCTGAAATTCCAGACTGATCGATAAACGAGAGAACATCCTCTCCCGGTACGAAATTACCGATAATCTTTACACTGGCGGTATCGATCGCGGTATCGTCTATATCAGCAATTTGCAGCGTATCAGTGATGGCGATGGGAGTACTATTCTCGCTATAACTGGCATGAATGCTTTCAATATTTGATACCACGGGTGAGTCGTTGGTGGCGACAATCTCCATGTCTCTGGCCGCGCTATTACTATTCAAGCTCCCGTCGCTGATCTGAAATGTTACCGTCCTGGGAGCGATGTCGGGATTTTCGCTGGTGTTTTCATACGATACTGAAGTTAATGCGCTTTTATAGGCATTTAACGACGCTGGCCCGGTGAGTGTCATGACCCCGTTAAGCGAGTCGTAGTTGCCGGTAATTCCACTCTGATTAGTAAAGAGCAGTTTGTCCTGGCTGGCGGAGAAGTTACCTGTGATACTGACGGTAGCCGAAACAATGTTGGAGCTGTCGTGGTCTTTTATAGACAGACTATCCGTGATAATTGTGGGAGCATTGTTTTCCGTAAAACTTGCGTTAGTACTTTCGATAGTCAATAGAGCAGGAGCATTGTTTACTGCATTAACAACAATTTCACGAAATACGCTGTTGCTATCCTGGCTCCCGTCATTTACCTGAAAACTGATGGTGCGATTGGATGTTGACGGGTTGAGACTGGTGTTTTCGTACGTAACGGCCCTGATCGCATTTTCATAGTCACCGACAGTTGCGAGTCCGCTGAGGGACAGTTCACCGTTACTGCTATTGAAACTACCGGTGATGTTGGGTTGATCGACGAATGCCAGTACATCCTCGAGTGGCAGATAGTTTGTGGCAATAGCAATAATTGCTGACTGAATATGAGTGTTATCCCGATCCGCAATTGTCAGGGTGTTAGTTACCGTTGCCATGCCGTCCCCCTCGGTGTAATTGACACTGGAGAATTCTATTGCCGAGATTGAGGGGGCGTCATTTTCAGCATTGATATCAATAATTCGAGACACAATATTGCTGTCGTCATCGCCATCATTAACCGTTAGGCTGATGGTTCTTGGAGCTACAGTCGGATTATCGCTGCTGTTCATGTAGGTAACCGAGCGCAGCGCATCCTGGTAGTCGTTGAGTGTTGCCGTACCGCTTAAGGATAAAATGCCCGTGCTGTTGTTAAAGTCTCCGTTAATACCCGATTGGTCGGTAAAACCAAGAGAATCTTCCGCAGATATGAAGTTGCCGGAGATACTGACAGTAGCGAAATCAATGAACGCGTCATCCACATCGGCTGTTGTGAGGCTGCTTGTTACGAAGAGCGGTGCAGCGTTTTCCATATAAGTCGCATTACTCGCTTCGATGGTTGCCAGTGTCGGCGGATCATTAGTGGCGAAGACATCGATATTTCTGACCGCAACATTGCTGTCCAGAGCGCCATCATTGATTGATATACTGAGCGTTCGCGCGAGTGTGGCAGGTGAGTCACTGGTGTTTTGGTAGACTACCGATCGTAGTGCGTCCTGGTACGCCAGTGTAGATGCTGTGCCTGTCAGGCTGAGTATACCGGTGAGACTATTGTAGATTCCGGAAATGCCGGATTGATCAGTGAATAGCAGTTGGTCTTCAACAGATGAAAAGTTGCCAGTGATCTGAACATTAGCAGAATCAATATGTGTGTTATCAATGTCTGAGACCACCAGATTATTGGTTATTGTCACAGGTGTACTGTTTTCGGTGAACAAAACATTGCTGGTTTCAATAGCTGATAGTGTCGGAGCGTCATTTTCAGCGCTGATGTCTATAGTTCGCGATACACTATTACTGGCATTGTTTGCGTCACTGACTGAAAAACTTACTATTCTTGGTGTTATTGTTGGATTATCGCTATTGTTAATGTAAGAAACAGATCTCAGTACATTTTGATAGTCAACTATTGTCGCTGTACCGCTGAGTGATAAAATGCCGGTAGCGTTGTCGAAACTACCTGCTATACCTGATTGATTGGTAAAACCCAGAACGTCTTCGGCAGAAATGAAATTGCTCGAAATGCTAATTGAAGCCGACTCTATTAATGTGTCATCAGCATCATTAATCGTCAGAGTGTCAGTTAGCGACACAGGCGAGGTGTTTTCAGTATAGGTGGTGTTGGTTGGCTCTATAGTAGTGATTATTGGTGCGTCGTTGGTGGCAATAACAGTAATATTTCTTGCAGAAATATTACTGTCCAGGTCACCGTCATTGACCGAAACGCTGACAGATCGGGTGACGGTAGAAGGCGTGTCACTGATATTTTGGTAAGTGACGGAACGGATTGCATCCTGGTAGGCACTCGTTGGAGCGACACCGGTAAGACTGAGTACACCGCTAAAGCTATTATAGGCTTCAGTTATCCCGGACTGATCAGCGAAAAGTAGCTTGTCTTCTGCCGGTTCGAAATTACCGGTGATCTCGATCTGTGCAGAGGTGAGCTGGGTATTATCGACGTCGGTGACAACCAGACTGTCGGTAATGACGGTGGGTGATGCGCCCTCAGAGTGAACCGCGTTACCGACTTCCATTGCCGTCAGGGTCGGTGCATCATTGACATCAGTGATATCGATGGTTCGCGATACCGTGTTGCTGTCTGTATCACCATCGTTAACGGTAAAACTCACTGTTCGAGTTAGTGCTGTCGGGCTTCCACTTGAATTCTGGTATTGGATAGATCTCATTGCGGCTTCATAGTCACTCACTGACGCAGAGCCGCTGAGGTGTATTTCACCGTTAACTAAATCCACGTTGGCAGTAATTACCGGCGGAGCCGGGATGGTCAACATATCCTCGCCAACGATGAAATTGTTGCTGATTTTTACCAATGCTGATTCAATAAGCGTATCATCGATATCGGTGATGGTAATTGTATTGGTAATCGTAACCGGTGATGTACTAAATGTGGTCGGGGAAGTCTCGATTCCTGTAAGTACGCTCGGGTCGTTTTCCGCGGTAACTAACAAATCTATTCGGTATGATGACGTGGAGATATCTAATCCGCCTTCGTCGGTGCCACCGAGATCTCTGACTTTGTAGTCAAAGAAGGACGCTGTTGTGCTGTCAGGCTCGGGAACATAGGTCAGCGACGTAATTTCCGAGTATAAAATTTCATCTTCTTCATACAGCGGTATTTCATTGAGTAATAATTGGCCGGTTGCCGGCAGTGATACTAATATAATGCTGTAAGGGTCATCTCCGGCTGATTTTGAGCCTGTGATATCTATATTGTCTTCGAATGCGAAATCGCCAACGGCAAATGTAAGTGTATTGTCCTCGGTAGTTGAGACCGTATTGTCCACAGACGTCGGCGGATCGTTGACACCTGTGACATTGATTGTGAGTGTATTAGCAGTTGAGTCGGTGTTATTGGCCCCGTCGTCAATCACCTGAAAACTCACACTTATGCTTTGTTCGGAAAGATCTGCCGGGGGAACCACTTCTATTGGATTTGCGGTGAGATCACCTATGGTTACTGTAATCGGGACGGCGACTCCGCTACCGGAACGTTGCAAAGTTGCGTTAGTGACGCTGTTAAGCTTTATTGAATTAAATGTATCCGAGTCAGCATCTGTAAAACCGAAGTGACTGGGAGCCAGTGTCAGTGTGCTATCTTCGAGTATCTCCAAAACGCTGTCAGTACCAGAAGGTTCATCACTGATCTGCGTGACCTCTATGTATACTGACTCAATATCGGCAGACAATGCACCAGAGTCGTCTTTTGCCTGTACATCAAATGCCCGGAATATTCCCGTCGCGTCAGCAGGAGGCGTCCAGACATACTTGTCAGACGCTACTGTTCCTGTGATCGCGGTTAACAGCGACCCCTCGTAAGCAGTTACCAAAAATTCACTGAGGTCGCCATCGTCCGTGACATAAGGCAGTAGATCACCACCGAAAATATCGATGCTGGTATCTTCAGCGATACTGATAAACGGGGAAGAAAGGCTGCTTAAAACGGGTGGATCATTTACGGGAGTGATGCTGACACTGGTTTGCACGCTATCCGTAAGTGCTCCCCCTTTACCTTGAGTTCCGGTGTTACCATCGCTGAATGTCCAAGTCAGTGTGATATTGGATTGAGGATCATCACTGGTGTTTTGATATTTTATTGATTGGAGTACCGTATCAACATCGGCTTTGGTAGCACCACTGTTAAATGTCAATTGCAGTCTTGAACTGGTTTGATCAACAGAGTAAAGACCACTGGCTGAGGCGAATAAGTCGGAACTGAATTGATCCTGCAATTGCGGGTCAGGCGTGATACCCGATGCGTCAGTTCTCTCGATCGTGAGTGTCGCACCACTAAAGTCGGAAGCCTCCAGTTCCGTATCTTCAACAGTTATCTCAGGATTAAGAATAATTGCCGCATCACCTTCAGTGAGAGATACAGGAGCATTACTACCTAGATTCAGAACCGGGGCATCGTTGATCGGAGTGATGTGAATTGGAACCACTTCGGACCAGAACGGGTTATCGACGGTGACGCGCAGCGGATATGGTGTGAGCCCTGCTGGAAGCAGATCTGGATCATCAAGTGTTATTCGGCCGGTGCTTGCCTCAATGCTGAATGGCGAGGTATAACCTGCTTCCGGGGTTATGGCGTAGGTGTAGCCGTCGTGACTCGGATCAGGCTCCTGTGGCTGGACGTAACCGACAACTGTGCCTGCAGTGGCGTTCTCTGCGAGCACCAGCTCGTCAGTGGGTGTTGAGGGAATAAATCCGCTACCGGTTGCGTGCCCTACTTTTAGTATGGGTTGCGGGTCTTCATCAGCACCTTCAGTGGTGGTTGTATCAATGATTTCAAATACTGACTTGTCGCCGTTTGGATCGTGCATGTGCCAATCGACGATCAAATCTGCTTTATCGGTTGGATACGGGTCATATCTGCCAGAGATATGGTTGTCTATGTCGCTTTGAGTGCGGATGACATTCCACACTCGAATTTCGTGAAATGTACCGGAGAAATGTTTGCCCTGATCGAACAGATACCCGTCAAAGTCTTCCGGTGCCCCGAAAACGCTGCCGTCAACCAGCTGCTGACCGAATACTCTAGGAAAATCCCCACCCCAAATATTACTTCCGTCGCGGTTGTTGGATGCCGTAGTTTTAGTGCCGTCGTAATAGAGCTCTATTGTTCCATTTGCCTGCATTTCAAAAGTGAGCGCAATGAAGTGAATGCCTCCGTCAAAAACCCCTGGTGCCAGTGCGGAAATTGCGGGTCCTCCACTTGAAGGGTTATATAGCGCTGTATCCCATTCAATGATTCCGTCGTCAGTGCCTGCAACCGGTTTAATAACAAGATGTTCCCAATGGCCGTCGTAGCGTCCAGGGATACCTACGCCAGAGTATAACGTTGTCTCCTGCAAGCCAGGGTTGGCTTGTAATCCGGATACCGTAAATTCAAAGGTGAATTTGTCGAAGCCGGGAGTATTGTTCATGAATTTGAACTGCTCTGTGTCTCCCAGGAAGGCGTCGTTGCCTCCGTCCATATTCATTCGCAATCCTGAAAGTAACTCTGAAGGATCGCTATTGGTAACCTCAATGAAAAAGGTCGAGTTTATACTGCTGCTATGGCCCGAAACTTCAAAGTCGAAGCTTTCTGATTTGGTTGACGTGGCAGTGGTACTAACCGTGATTATTCCGAGATTAATATCTGCCTGGGAAAATGACTGACCCGCTACCAGGGCAATGCCGTTTTTCTTTACGGATATATTGTTGTCAGAATAATTCGTGATCTTGTAGTTAAGATTACTGTCGGCGGTATCTACATCGACATAAAGCAAATAGCTTCGGTCCAGTAGTTGATCCGGAGCGCCGGTGTTCAGGTACAGATCATTCCTCTCTATTTCTACCGGTTGAGTGTCGGTAGTGGAAAGATCTATATGACTATACCCAATGCCATCTTTAGCAGTGAAGGGGATGCTCACCCCGCTATCGTTTATTCCGTTGTCATTGAAGGTCCATTTCAAGGAAATTTCATCGTGTGGCCAGCTGTTGCTGTCTGCCGGCCAGGTGCTGAAGTTTCGATACTCAATAGATTGCATTAGTGCATCTATTCTGGCTTTGGTCGCGTTGCCATTAAATACAATGGTTAAGATTCCATCGCTATTGGTAGTAACGCTGCCGAAAATTGTTGCACCATCAGTAACATTGCTGCCTTCCAGCAAGTTACTGGTCTGTGTTGATGCTGAGAAAACATCAGTTGGGTTGCTTGAAAACTGGGGCGTCGGCGCGTAGTCGACGGCATTGGCTCTAGTGAGTGAAAGTGTGGCGCCAGCGTAGTTTGTGCTGTTGGTAAGCTCCAGATCGCTGATGCTGATATCGGAATCGATTACAGTGACAGGCCCGCCTAACTGGTGAGTCACATAGGTGCCGTAGTCGTTGATTACCGGTGTATCGTTTACTTCCTGAACACCGAGCCCCATGGTGGCAGTTGTAGTGTACGCGGGTGACCCGACAGAGGCTGAGATAAATAGAGAGTCATTACCATGAAACTCGGAATCAGGTGTGTAGGTTATAGACTGCAGTAAAGTGTTTATGTCTGCCAGGCTGCCAGTTAAGGAAATTGCGCTGGTTGTGTTGCCTGTTATTGTGACGGCAGGAAGTGTGGAGATTGACAAAGTACCGTTGGTAACAGTTAGATCTGCAGTAACCGCCTCTGAGGGATTTTGATCGTGGGTAATTGTTAACTCGTTAGAGATCACCAGCGTGGTGTCTTCATCAGACGATTTCGCCAAGCTAACCAGATCAATGGCGATGTCCGGTATTTCATTGATACTGACCAGCGTATTTCCTGACACGCTCTCGGCCCCACCAAACACTGGTGAACCGCTGTATCCATCATTGAATTGCCATTCGATCGAAACCAGTCCGGGAGGTGACTCGCTGGCGTTGCTGTAGCCGATAGATTGCAGTGACTTGTTGACCAGATCCTGAGATGCCAGGCTGTTAA